>CBFDBL010000044.1:0-17938 GCA_965603035.1 uncultured bacterium | reverse complement strand
GCCCTGACGGCCGAAGGCCCGCAGGCCTGGCAGTGGGTCCCCAAGGCGAGGGAGGTCGCCGGCGCGAAGCTGGTGGTGAAGCAGGCGGCGCGGCGGCTTCTCTACGAGGCGGCCATCCCGTGGGCAGCGCTCGGCTCCTGGCGTCCGGCGCCCGGGGCGAGCGTCGGCTGGAGCTTCACGGTGAACGACGCGGACGGCGACGGCTTCCGCGGCTGGCTGGAGTGGACACCTGGGGTGTGCGGCAGCAAGGACGCGGCGCGCTTCGGCAGGCTGGCGTTCGAGGGGCCATGAGCCGGCGGCCGCGGGTCAGGGGTCGCGAGGCGGCTGCGGCGGCGGGTCGCCGCCGCCGAGCTTCCTGGCCGCGCGGATCCAGCCGACGACCATGAAGACGACGCCGCTGAGCAGGACGGAGGCGATGAGGCCGGCGCCCGCGCCGAGCAGCAGGCCCTGGTGGCCGCTGAGCTCGCCCCACCAGGTGTGGCCGACGAGGGCGCCGACGACCGTGCCGATCGCGACGATCACCCCCTGGATCACGTTGTCGAGCACCCGCAGCGACGGCACCCCGCCGACCGTCTCGGCCACGGTCTGGTAGCTCTCGAAGGCATCGCTCGTCTGCTGCGGGCCGCCGCTCTCGGAGCGCGGCTGCGGCTCGGGCTTCCCGGCGTCTCCCATCCCGTCCCTCCTTTCCCGCGCAGCGGTACCCTGTGCGGCGTGGCTGCCGCGGGGACTCTGGTCGTGCGGGGGGCGTCAGTTGCTGGGCTGGTGCCCGGCGGAGTCGTTATCGGCCATGGCGGCGTTGACGTCGGTGATCTTGACGCCGGGCGGGGCGGCGTAGGTGAAGAGCTTGGCGGGGACGTGGGCGTTGGGCTCGAGCTTCGTGCACTCGAGCGCGGCGACGACGGTGCCGCGGTCGTCGTAGACGCGCATGCGGAGCTGGAAGCCTGTGGTGGCTCCGACCCAGAAGCGGACTCGGCGGCCGGCGGCCTTGTAGAGGACCTCGCACGACAGCGGGCCTGTGAGGACGGGCGCGAAGGCCCGCGAGGGCCGCACCTCGAAGACGTAGGCACCCTCGCTCTCGAGCCGCTCGACCCCCAGGTGCACCAGGTCGGGGCCGAACAGACGCCAGGCCTGAACCGGATTGGCCACGGTGGCGAAATCCACCTCAGGTCTGCCGTCCACGGTGTGCCACTGCTTCCGGGTCCTCGCGCGGTCACAGCGCCGGACGCTGTCGCCGAACTCCCTGGTGGTGGTCTGTGCCCAGACGGTCTCGCCGTCGAAGATGCGCATCTCCTTGATGGCCTGGGGCGTGCCCGCGTTCAGGATGCGCTCGACGACGAACTTCCGGTCCTTGCCGAGGAAGAGGGTGCCCTGTGCCTTCTGCTGGCGGCCGCCCTCGGGGCCGATGGTCTCGACGAAGGTGGCCCGGGCGGTGCGTGTCCTGGCGGCGACCTGGTGGAGGGCCTGGATGACCTTGGCCTTGGCCTCGTGGCTGGGCGAGCCGGCGCCGAGGCCCGGTGGCGCGCGCCGGTCCGACGAGGTCTTGGGCGGCGGCTTGAGCTGCTCGCGCGGGAGCTTCTCGCGCAGCTCCCTGCCCTTCTTGCGGAGCTCCTCGAGGCGCTGGTCGGCCGATTGCTCGGGCTCCTTGTCCTGCGGGTCGCGGTTGTCGATCTCGAGCTTCTCGAGGGTCCAGAGGTCCTCGTCGAGCTTGAGCTCCTTGCCGGCGGTCCATCGGCTGGAGACGTAGACGTACTTGATGTTGAGGACGCGGTCGCGCAGGACGCGCGCGATCTCGGGGTCGCCCTTGCCGGCGACGGTGCGTCGGTATGCGAGCCCGCGGACGAGGATGGCCATGCGGTCGAAGTCGCGGGGCTTGTTGCCGATGCGGAAGATGGCGACCCCCTCGCGGGTCTCCTTGGGCGCGATGGGCGTTGTGCGGATCTCGACGCAGGTGAGCAGTGCGCGCTGCTCGAGCTTCTTCTCGAGGTGCTGCTCGGCCACGCGGTCGTCCACGTCGGCGTAGAGCCACTCCTGGTCCTTGAGGCTGACCTTGAGCGAGAGGTCGAGCCGGCAGGGGACGGCCCGGGCGGAGGGGTTGGTGACGCGGAAGACCATATACCAGTAGTAGGTGAGTCGGCCTGCGGGGTCGTCGAGCACGAGCGGCTTGGGCGTGTCGTTCTCGAAGGCGAGCGCCCAGTGGTTGGGGTCCACGGCGAACGGGTTCTGGCCGGCGGCGGCCACGCCTGCCGCGAGGAGCGCCGCGACGAGGAGGCCAGCTTTCAGCGTGTTCATCATGCCATTCCACCAAATCCGAAGAAGGCAAGAGCCATCAGCCCCGTGGAGACGAACGCAATGGGAACGCCGCGGAGCGGCTTGGGCACGTCGAGGAGCTCGAGCCGCTCGCGGATGCCCGACATGAGCAGCATGGCGACGGTGAAGCCGATACCGGCACAGAAGCCCTGGAGCGCGGCGTGGCCGAGGCTCAGCGGCTCGGGGGCATCGGTGGTGTTGAGCAGTGCGACGCCCATGACGGCGCAGTTGGTCGTGATGAGCGGCAGGTAGATGCCGAGGGCGCGGTAGAGCCCGGGCACGCTCTTGCGGAGGAACATCTCGACGAGCTGGACGAGCGACGCGATGACCAGGATGTAGCTGGCCGTCTTGAGCGCGACCTCGAGCGCGCCCTCGGCGGCCAGCGAGCGCAGAGCCTCGCTGCCCGTCGCCCCCGCCAGCCACACGATGAGCGGCGCCTGGGCCGTGAGCACGTAGGTGTAGAGCAGCCACGAGATGAACGACGCGAGGGTCATGACGAACGTCACGGCCATCCCCATGCCGAAGGCCGAGCTGGTCCGCTTCGAGACGCCGATGAACGGGCAGAGGCCCAGGAACCTGGCCAGCACGAAGTTCGTGACCAGGATGTTGCCGACGACGATGGCGAAGATACGCTCGAAGTCCACCCTAGCTGGCCTTTCGCAGCTCGCCGACCCAGTTGAAGAAGCCGAGCATCAGCCCGAGCACCAGGAACGCCCCGGGCGCCAGCACGAGCACCGTCATCGGATGGTAGCCCGTGCTCCGCGCCGCGACCGCCTCGACCCCGAGGTCGCGGCACGCCGCGATCGCCAGGGCGCCCGCGATCACCGCGCCGCACGGCAGCGTGAGCACGAGCGAACGCCGCTCGAGCACGGCCAGCGCGACGATGAAGGCCAGCAGGCCGGCGACCAGCGCGCCGCGCAGCACCCACGCGGCCACCGGCACCGCCTCGGCCGCGGGCGTGACGACGGGGATGCCCCACAGGGTGCCGTTGCCGAGCAGCTCGCGGATCGTGGCGATGAGCAGCAGGCCCCCCGTGAAGCCCAGCCCCATGCCGATGCCGTCGAGCAGCGAGGCGCCCAGGCTGTTCTTCGAGGCGAAGGCCTCGGCGCGCCCGAGGATGATGCAGTTGACGACGATGAGCGGGATGAAGATGCCGATGGCGTCGCTGATGGCCGGGAAGTAGGCCTTGAGGAACAGGTCGGCGATCGTCACGAAGCTCGCGATCACCACGATGTAGCAGGGGATCCGCACCCCCTTGGGCACCACCCCGCGGATCAGCGAGATCACCACGTTCGAGCACACCAGCACGAACGTCGCCGCGAGGCCCATGGCGAAGCCCGTCTGGAGCGAGCTGCTCGTCGCCAGCGTCGGGCACAGGCCCAGCAGCAACACGAAAATGGGGTTCGAACGCACGAACCCCTTGGTAAGCTCGTTCGGATGCACGGGGACTCTCCGTTGGGCTGTCCCACCGTCGGTAACTCGTCATTATAGATAGGCTTGCGGGAGAGTCAAGCCGATTCCGGCCCTGGCCATCGGCGATGCGGCCCGCGCCTGGGGTCGCGCCATGCCCCGACGCCGCTGCCAGCGTGGATGGTTGTGTGAGTGGATGAATGGATGGATGAACGCAAGATCAGGCGACAGGATCGGGGACGCGGAGCTCCTCTTCCATCCATCCAGCCATCCATCCACCCATCCCTGCGGCAGATCGCCCAGGCGTCGGTTAGGGGGCGTCGTCGGAGGCGGGTGGGCCGGCCTCGGGCGCGGTGGGGGTGGCGGGCGCGCGCTCGGCGTCGAAGGCGGCGCGCTGGCGGCGGAGGCGGTCGCGGGCCTCGCGGGCGGCGGCGGGGTCGAGGAAGCTCTTCATCGCGACGGCCTTCTGGAAGATGTCGCGGTACATGGGGAGTGAGAAGTCGATGCCGAGGTTGCCGGAGCCGATGCGGTTGACGGCGGCGACGGCGGAGCGCTTGTCCCAGTGCATGTAGGTGTTGGCGAGGTCGAGCAGGAGGTTCGCGGTCAGGCGAGGGCCGTATCGTCGGACGGCGAGGTGGTAACGGATGATGTTGCCGGCGGCCATCTGGAGGTCGTAGCTCTCGTCGTCGCGTTCGAGTCGGTAGAGCATCTCGCCGTAGTGCATGAGGAGGCCGTAGTGCTCGGGGAAGACGGCGAGGCCGCGTGCGCAGGCGTCGGTGTAGTCCCAGGCCCACTCGCGCCACTGGGGGTGGGGCTCGGGCTTGACGCGCTCGTGCTCGATGAGCAGGAGCCATCGCTCGTAGAGGTTGCTGTTGGTGTGGAACAGTGCGCAGGTGGCGGCGAGGGGGTTGCGCTGGGCGTATTGGCGGAGGAGCTTGTGGGCGTCGGCGGGGCGGTCGAGTGCGGCGTAGCAGGTGGCTCCGAGCAGGTCGAGGTCGAACCCTGAGCCGCAGCGCGCCTCGAGTGCCTGGTACCGTGCGAGCGCGTCCTTGGGCGCCACGGCGGCCAGGTCGGCCATGACGAGGCTGATCTCGGCGTTCAGCCGCACGCGACCGTCGAGGGTCATCCAGCTCGCTCGCGCGAGCGACGCGCGCGCGCGGGCCACCGACTCGCGGTAGTCCTCGGCGACGAGCCGCAGCCGCCCCTCGGCGCGCTCGACGTCGCGCTGGAGCCTGTCGGCGAGCTCGGGATCCTTCGCCAGCTCCTTGGCACGCTGGCGCCCGGCGTGGCGGAGGCCCGCGAGCATCTGCTCGGCCTCGGCGCGCTGCGCGCCCAGGGCGCGCGTCGTCTCCAGCTCCGAGCGGCCGTCGCGCAGCGCCAGGCTCCCCCAGAACGGCAGGAGCCCCGCCACGACCCACAGCCCGACCAGCAACGCGCGGCCCCCGATCGCCGCGGGGCCACGCAGCCAGCCCAGCCCCGCAGGCTCGTCGCGTCGGCCGAGCTCCTCCTCGACCGACCAGCTCAGCCCCGACGCACGCGCAGTGCCGACGCTCAACGCGCCCAGCAGACCGACCGCAATCCAGAAGATCACGCCAGCGCCGAAGTTCGTCGTGCCGTTGCCCAGGCACGCGTAGGCCCCCATCGCCACCACCCCCGCGGCCAGGCCCGCGCCCAGCGCCGCGTCGCCAGGGTCCCGCGCGCGCCAGAACGCCAGCACGCCCGCGGCCAGACACGCCGCGCCCGCGGCCAGCGCCAGCACCAGGCCCACCAGCCCCCGCTCGAAGACGACCTCGGTCACCGCGCGGCGCGTGTGCCCCTCGACCATGTCGCCGTACGAGATCGCGTAGGTCTCAGGCGGACGACGCACGTCGAGCTCGAGCAGCAACGTCCCCACCCCGTCGCCCGCGAGCACGCGGCCGGCCGGGCGGCGCAGCGCCAGGCCCCACTCGACCCGGTCGAGCAGCGCCTCCCGTGTCCTCGGGTCGGCCACGGGGCCGAGGGCGCGCTCGGCCACCTTCCGCTCGTGGACGACCGCGAGCACGACCACCAGCGCGGCCACCGCGACCACCAGGGGCCGGAACCGCGGCAGCAGCAGACCCGCCGCCACCACCACCCCCGCGCCCAGGCCGTAGGCCCACGCCGCCGAGCTCGCTCGCACCCCCGCCGCGAGCAGCACCACCAGCAGCGCCGCGAGCCAGAAGACCCGGCCGTAGACCCGCTCGACGTCCCGGCGCTCCCCAGGCCGCCCGTAGAGCAGCGCCCCGACCACCACGGTCGGCACCAGCAGGAACGCCGCGCCCACCTCGCGGCCCGCCACGTCGAGATCGCCGAAGAAGCCCGACCGCGGCGTGCCGTAGAACACGATCATCAGCACCGCGAGCACGAACACCACGGCACTCGACGCGGTGAGGAACACCCGTCGCAGCCCACGCTCGCGCAGGAGCACCGCCAGCCCCGCCGCACCCAGCAGCCCGTAGAAGCCCTCGACCACACCCTGGCCCGTCAGCCACCCGTGCCGCGACCACGCCGCCGTCGCCAGGCCCCACCCCACCCACGCGCCCAACGGGGCGAACAGCCACCACGCAGGCCACTCGCCCACGCGCACGCGGCCCGCCGCCCACTGCCACAGCACGTAGCCCCACAGCACCGTCGTCGCACACTGGAAGACGAAGAGCTTGAGGGTGGCGCGGTAGAAGGTGAACTCGAAGTTGAGGAACGGGACGATGAGCAGGAGGGCGAAGATGATGAAGGGGACGATCTCGATCCGTTCCGCCTCGTCGGTCCGTGGCGAGCTCATGGGCAGGGGTCCCTGGTGGCGGGGAACGTCGGGGGCCAAACGGGGATGCCTACTGAAATTATAGGCCGGGACGGTGCGCTGTCAACGGGATCGGCGCGCCGGCCGCGGCCGGCGGCGGCCCGGCCGTCGCGGGTGTGGGGCCGCGGCGCTGCTTGACAGAGCCCGCGCGGCAGCCTATATTCGACGGGCGGAGGACGGGCGTGGACCTGGGAAGCGACAGGATGGCGAGCCATCGAAGCCCTGCGGGCGCGCTGTGCCTGTTCTCGGCGCTGGGCCTGGCGGCGGTGGCGGCGGCGATGGTGCTGCTGCTCGCGATCCAGCGGCGGGTGATCCACGTCCAGCGCGAGCGGGAGCGCAGCACGATGGTCCAGCGCACGCGGGAGCGGTGCGACACGTTCAAGGAGATGCTGCTCGCACGGCTCGAGGCCGTCGTGGACCAGCGGGCCGGCGTCGCGTCGCTCGGCGAGCTGCGCGAGGAGCTCGGGGCCGAGCTGCACCGCTTCCAGTCGCTCCACGAGGCGGGGCAGGGGTTCCACGCCCTGCTCGTGGACCGCGAGCTCCAGCCCATCGCGTCGTTCGACCCCGACGACGAGGGGCGGATGTACCCCTGCGCGGCCCACTTGCGCGGGCTGGAGGAGCGCGTCTACACCAAGATGCACGAGGGCGCCGGCGAGCGGGGCATGCCCGCCTTCCTGTGCTACGCGTGCCCCATCCAACGCGGCGGCAAGCTGCTGGGCGGCCTGATGATCCACAAGGAGCTGGACCCCGTGGGCGACGCGTTCGCGGCGGTGAACCGGCAGATGACCTGGACGGTGGTGGCGACTCAGCTCGTGCTGCTGGCGGCGCTGGCCGCGGTCGCCTGGTCGGGGCGCAGGGCCATCGCCGAGGCCGAGCGCTGCCGCGCCGAGGACGAGCGCCTCGTGGCCCTGGGCAACCTGGCGGCCGGCATCGCCCACGAGATCCGCAACCCCCTCAACACCATCGGCCTGACCTGCCGCTACCTCGAGCGCTTCATCGGCGAGCACTGCGAGAGGAGCGAGGCGCGGGCCGAGTTCAACCGCAACTTCGAGATCGTCGCCAGCGAGGTCGCCCGCCTGACCCGCACTCTCGACAACTTCCTCCTGCTCGCCAGGCCCGCCGACGTGGAGCTCACCGAGCGTGACGTCGACGACATGGTGGACGCCGCGCTCGCGCTCTACGCCCAGGAGCTCGACGAGGCAGGGGTGCAGGTCGAGCGCCACCGGGCCGGCGGCCTGGCGGTGCTGGCCGACGCCGACCGCCTCGAGCAGGTGTTCGTCAACCTCATCCGCAACGCCGCCCAGGCGATGGACGGCGGCACGCTCACGGTCACGTCGTCGCGGGCCGACGGGCGCGTGCGCGTGGCCTTCGCCGACACGGGGCCTGGGATCGGCGCGGGCGCGCTGCACCACCTCTTCGAGCCCTACTACTCGACGAAGCGCTCGGGGCTCGGGCTGGGGCTGGCGCTCTCGCAGAAGATCGTCGCGGCGCACCACGGCACGATCGACGTGGCCAACCACCCTGGCGGCGGCGCCGTGTTCACGGTCGTCCTCCCTGCCCACGAGCCCGCGGTCGCGGAGGGGGCCCATGTCTGACGAGAGAATCCTGATCGTGGACGACGAGCGGCTCGCCGCCGAGGCGCTCCGCAAGAACCTCCGGCTCGACGGCTTCGAGGCCGACGTCGCCACCTCGGGCGAGGCGGCCCTCGAGATGCTGGCCACCGCCACCTACTCCGCCGTCGTCTCCGACGTGCGCATGCCCGAGATGACCGGCCTCGAGCTCTGCGCCGAGGCCCGCAAGCTGCACCCCGACACCGACGTCGTGATCCTCACGGCCTACGGCACCATCGCCAACGCCGTCGAGGCCGTCAAGAGCGGCGCCTACGACTACCTCACCAAGCCCGTGGACCCCGAGAAGCTCGCCACCATCCTCCGACACATCCTCGAGAAACACCAGCTCCGCGACGAGAACCGCGCCCTCCGCCAGCAGATCCAGGCCGAGCGCCGCAGCACCCGGCTCATCGGCTCCAGCCCCAAGATGCTCGAGGTGCTCGAGACCATCCACACCGTCGCGCCCACCGAGGCCACCGTCCTCGTCCGCGGCGAGAGCGGCACCGGCAAGGAGCTCGTCGCCTCCGCCATCCACCAGCTCAGCCCCAGGGCCAAGCGGCCCCTCGTCAAGGTCAACTGCGCCGCCATCCCCGAGACCCTGCTCGAGGATGAGCTGTTCGGCCACGAGCGCGGCGCCTACACCGGCGCCCACGCCCAGCGCAAGGGCCGCTTCGAGACCGCCCACCGCGGCACCATCTTCCTCGACGAGATCGCCGAGATGAGCCCCGCCCTCCAGGCCAAGTTCCTCCGGGTCATCCAGGAGCGCGAGTTCGAGCGACTCGGCGGCAGCGACCCCATCCTCGTGGACGTCCGCATCATCGCCTCGACCAACCGCAACCTCGAGGACGAGGTGCGCCAGGGCAGCTTCCGCGAGGACCTCTACTTCCGCATCAACGTCGTCCCCATCGTCGTCCCGCCCCTGCGCGAGCGCCGCGACGACATCCTCGTGCTCGCCAACCACTTCCTCGAGCGCTTCCAGGCCCGCAACAAGCGCGAGTTCGCCGGCATCGCGCCCGCCGCCCAGCGCAAGCTCGTGGCCTACCACTGGCCCGGCAACGTCCGCGAGCTCGAGAACTGCATCGAGCGCGCCGTCGTCATGGCACGCGGCGACGTCATCGGCGCCGACGACCTCGCCCTCTACCCCGACGCCGTCCGCGCCCCCGAGGACGACGTCGCGAGCCAGCTCGTCAAGGAAGGCTTCTCGGTCGAGGACTTCGAGCGCAAGCTCATCATCGCCAGCCTCGCCAAGACCGGCGGCAACCAGTCCAGGGCCGCCGAGCTCCTCGGACTCTCCCGCCGCACACTCCAGTACCGCATCGAGAAATACGACATCACCGTCCAGAAAGGCGACGACGGATGAAGGAACGGGCGGATACTCGATGCTCGATGCTCGGTGCTCGGCGAAGAGCAGGGCGCCCCCACTCACAAGCATCGAGTATCCAGTACCGAGTATCGAGCACCCAGCACTGAGAGCCGCCATGACTGCCAGGGCCGTTGACCCCACCTACCACGACCTCGCGCAGCACCTGCGCCGCGACGCCCCCCTGCCCGTCTACGCCATCCTCGGCGACGAGCCCTTCGCCCGCTCCCAGGCCATCCGCGCGCTGCGCGAGGCCATCGTCGGCGAGGCATCGCCCGACCTCGCCCTCAGCCAGTACGTCGGCGCCGAGGTCGCCGCGCCCGCCGCGCTGCTCGACGAGCTCCGCACCCCGCCCTTCCTCGCGCCCCGCCGGCTCGTCGTCGTCGAGCAGGCCGCCCCCCTCGTCAGCAGCCACAAGGACGTGCTCGTCAAGTACCTCGCCAAGCCCTCGCGCACCGGCGTCCTCGCCCTCGTGCTCGACAAGCTCGCGCGCAACACCAAGCTCGGCAAGGCGGTCCGCAACGTCGGCATGGCCGTCGCCTGCACGGCGCCCCGCGAGCGCGAGCTGCCCGGCTGGATCGCCGGCCGCGCACGCTTCCACGGCAAGCGCATCGACGGCCGCGCCGCACAGCGACTCGCCGCCTGCGTCGGCATCAACCTCCCCATCCTCGACCAGAGCCTCGCCAAGCTCGCCCTCTACGTCGGCGACCGCGACACCATCGCCGAGGCCGACGTCGAGGCCCTCGTCGAGGACCTGCCCGTCACCACCATCTTCAAGCTCACCGACGCCGTCGGCACACAGAACCCCGCCAAAGCCCTCCGAGTCCTCGACACCCTGCTCGAGCAGAGCCACGAGCCCAGCTACATCCTCTCCATGATCCGGTGGGCACTCGAGCGGCTCATCAACACCCGCACCCTGCTCGACGCCGGCCAGGGCCCCGACGCCATCGCCAGGATCCTGCGCATGCGCCCGGGCTACTTCCTCGACAAGACCATCGAGATGGCCCGCCGCCGCACCCGCCGCGAGCTCCAGCGCGGCTTCGCCCTCCTCCTCGACGCCGACCTCGCCACCAAGACCTCCACCATCGCCCCCCGCGACGCCCTCGAGCACCTGCTCCTGCGCCTGTGCGCCTGAGCCCTGCTTTGTGCTGTCGGCGGGAACACGGGACACCGAGAGAGCGTCTACAGAGTCGAAGTGACCGTGTTGAAGCCCCGTTATTGATGAGAGAAGCGATGACACGGACGACGAGCGACGCACGGAGAGTGTTGGCTACGGCCCTGGCGTGCTCGGTCCTGGCGGCCTCCGTCCAGGCAATGTACATGCAGCCCGATCTCGAGGAGGTGCCCGTCGAGCGGCTCATCGGCAACCTCGGCGAGAAGGCCAAGCAGAACCCCAAGAAGCCCCACCTGCTCTTCAACCTCGCGCGCACCCACGCCATGGCCTACGCGGCGAAAACCGCGACCACCAAGGTGTGGCGGGGCAGGGAAGATCACGGCCCCTGGTTTGGCCACGAGCCGCGCCACGTGCCCTACCGGGTCAAGAAGGCGGCCGACGCCGCCCAGCGCAAGACGGCGCAGGAGCACCTCGTCAAGGCCATCGCCCTCCACGGGAAGGTGCTCGAGCTCAAGCCCGACCACCTCCGCGCGAGTCTCGGCCTCGGCTGGCTCCTCGAGCAGGCGGGCAAGACCGACGAAGCCATCGCGCAATACCGCAAGACCATCGACGCAGCGTGGAAGCAAGAGGGCAAGCGCGACCTCGGCGGACTCGGCGGGCACTACATCACGTCCGAAGCCGCCGGCTACCTCATCCCGCTGCTCGACGCCCAAAAGGACCGCGACGAGATCGCCACGCTCCGCGCGAGGACCGAGAAGCTCAAGAGCCTTCCCCGCCCCGTCACCCCCATCGCCGTCCCGCTCCGCGACGGCCTGACGGCCTGCGACCTCGTCGACACCGAGGCCTCGGTACCTTTCGACGCCGACGGCTCGGGCCTCCGCCGCCGCTGGACCTGGATCACCCCCCAAGCCGCGTGGCTCGTGCTCGACCGCCGCGGGCAGGGTCAGATCGGCTCGGCCCTCCAGATGTTCGGGTCCGCGTCGTTCATGCTCCTCTGGGACACCGGCTACGACGCCCTTGCCGCGCTCGATGACAACGGCGATGGCCGCCTGGCCGGTGACGAGCTCCACGGGCTCGCCCTCTGGCGCGACGCCGACCGCGACGGCATCAGCGACCCCGGCGAGGTGCGCCCCCTTGCCCACTGGGGTATCGTCGCTCTTTCCTGTCGCAGCGAGACCGGCCCGGACGGCGTCGCCCTCTCCCGGCGCGGCGTCACCTATCGCGACGGCACGGCGCGCCCCACCTACGACGTCATCCTGCACCCACGGGGAGCGCCGGTGCCCTAGCGGGCGGTGCGCTTCCTCTGGACTTCGGCGCCGATGGCGTCGGCCCCGCCGCGGTAGGCCGTCCACATGGCCTTCACGAAGGCGTTGGCGCTCTGGGTCTTGCGCCACCAGCGGTCCACGTAGTCAAAGAAGGGTGGGTGATCCCAGCTCTCGACCATGCCGGTGAGCCGCGCGGCGAGGGCCTGGCCCACCCAGGTCGGGCCGTTGAGCTTGCGGTAGCCCTCGGCCTTCAGGCCATTGTTGCCCCGGCGGTCGCCGAAGGTCTTCCACGTCCTGGGGTCCGCCTCCTCGTGGCAGCGGTTCGCGTTGCCGGGGGCGATGGTCCAGAGCGCCTTCTGGCCCGCGTAGCCCTTGCCGTAGTAGGTCTGCTGGTCCTCCTGGAAGGTGGCCTTCACGCTCATCATGCCGTCGTGGTCGAGCATCAGGCCGGCGAAGAGGATCGGCCACTTGCGGCCCGAGTTGTGTCCGCCGTTGGCGATCCAGAGGTTGTCGTCGGACTGGGTGACGCCGTAGTAGTCGATGCCCTTCTGGACGTAGCGCAGCAGCAGGGTTTGGCGCTGCTCCTGCGGGTCGTCGAGCAGGAGCAGCAGGGCCACGTCGGACACGATGTTGGTGATCTCCCGCCCGTAGTCGGGCATGTTCTCCAGCGGGTGCATCTTGCGGTTCACCCACTGGCGCATGTGGTCGAGCCAGATTCGCTCCAGCGCGCGTTCGTAGCCCCGGATGTCGGGCACTGTGTCCGGGGCCTTCAGCCGCGGGAGGATGTCGCGCCGGAGCTTCGACGCTCTGAACACCTCCCGCCAGGCGCCCACGTAGGCGGGGCGGAACGCATCCGGCGGTGGGGCTTCCTCCAGGCAGGTCAGCACGACGGCCGTGCGCAGCGGCCCGCGGCAGTACTGGCCGCGCACCGTCTGCGGCGTCTTCTCCCCGATCGTGTCCACGCTCGCCGTCGTGACGAGCGAGTCGCCTGGCTTAAGCTCGAGGGGGAACGCCGCGCGGAGCGTCGGGTCGAAGCCCGCGATCCGCGCGTCGTAGCCCTGGCGGCTGCCGGCCGGCGGGTTCACCACCGAGCCGTGCCGATCGGCAGTAGGCGCGGGGGTCACGCTCTTCACCGTGACGGGGCCGACGACCCACCAGTCGCCGATGACGAACCGGCCGGCCGGCACGGGCGCCGCGAAGGCCCAGGTGATGCCGTACTGGGTGATCCTCTCCCGCCTCGCCCCGGCCTCGCCGCCGCGCGCCGGGCTCGGAGCGGCTGAGACCAGGGCGAGCGCGATGGGCGTGACGAGATGGGATCGCATGGCGGACCTCCGAAGCGTTCGGGATCGTGTCCTGGAGACCGACGCCGGCAAGGATATGCGGCCGGGAGACAGGGGTCAAGCGCCCCGCTCAGAGGCGGAGCGTCTCGGCCTCGGTCACGAGCAGGTGGACGGGCAGGTCGTGGGGGTCGTGGGGCAGGGTGTCGAGGAGCTGGGCGGCGAAGGCGATGCCGCAGCGCAGGGCGGTGAAGCCGGGCTGGCACATGTAGCGGTCGTAGTAGCCGCCGCCGCGGCCGAGACGGTTGCCATGGCGGTCGAAGCCGCGGGCGGGGACGAGGACGAAGCCGATGGCGGCTGGCTCCACGATCTCGGACGCGACGGGCTCGAGGATGCCGTAGACGCCGGGGGCGAGGTCGCGATCGAGGTCGCGGAGCACGCGGGCGTCCATCACCTTGCGGCAGGCGTCGACCTTCGGCACGGCGACGGTCTTGCCGGCAGCGAGGGCGTCGCGGACGATGGGCAGGGTGTCCACCTCGTCGGGCATGGAGAGGAAGAGCAGGACGGTGCCGGCGGCCTGCCACTCGGGCAGCTCGGCGAGACGGCGGCGGATGCGCTCACTCGCCTCGGCCCTCTCCTGGCCGGTCATTCGCTCGAGGCGTCGTCGGACCTCTTGTCGCGCTTGCGCTTTCGTAGCCACTCGAGTCGTTCCTTGAAGGCCTTCTCGTAGCCCTGGTCGGTGGGCTCGTAGTAGACGCGTTCCTCGGGGATGTAGTCCTGCTCGACGTAGTGTCCCTCGTGGTCGTGGGCGTACTGGTAGCCCTGGCCGCGGCCGAGTCGCTCGGCGCCGCGGTAGGATGCGTCGCGGAGATGGTCGGGCACGGCCATCGTCCTGCCCTCCTTCACGTCCTTCTCCGCGGCGGCGATGGCCTTGTAGGCGGCGTTGCTCTTCGGGCAGCAGGCGATGAACGTCACGGCCTGGGCCAGCGGGATCTTGGCCTCGGGCAGGCCGACGAACTCGGCGATCTGGAGCGCGGCGTTCGCCAGGATCAGCGCGTGGGGATTCGCGTTCCCCACGTCCTCGGCCGCGCAGATGACGATGCGGCGGGCGATGAACCTGGGGTCCTCGCCGGCCTCGAGCATCTTGGCCATCCAGTAGAGCGCCGCGTCGGGGTCGGAGCCGCGCATGGACTTGATGAAGGCCGAGGCGGCGTCGTAGTGGGCGTCCTCGTCGCGGTCGTAGACGATGGCCTTGCGCTGGATCGACTCCTCGGCGACGGCCAGGTCGAACTGCACGACGCCATCGGCATCTGGCTCGGTGGTCAGGACACCGACCTCGAGCGCGTTGAGGGCGCGGCGGGCGTCGCCGTCGCTGAGCGTCGCGAGGTGGTCGAGCGCCTCATCCGCCAGACTCACCTTGCAGGCGCCCAGCCCGCGCTCGGCATCCGCGAGTGCCCGCTGCATCAGGGTCCGGATGTCCTCGACGCTGAGGGGCTGGAACTCGAAGATCTGCGAGCGGGAGACGAGCGCGGGCACGACGGTGAAGAAGGGGTTGTGGGTCGTCGCGCCGATGAGAACGACCACGCCCTCCTCGACGTCGGGCAGCAGGACATCCTGTTGCGCCTTGTTGAAGCGGTGGATCTCATCGACGAACAGCACGGTGCGCTGTCCGCTCGCCCGTCGCCGGTGCTTCGCGGCGGCGAGCACCTCGCGCACCTCGGCGACGCCGCAGGCCGCGGCATTGAGGGCTTCGAACCTCGCCTGCGTGTGACCGGCGATGACGTGGGCGAGTGCCGTCTTCCCCGTCCCTGGCGGCCCGTAGAAGATCACGGAGGCCAGACGGTCGGCGTCGAGCATCCGCCGCAGCAGCTTGCCCTCGCCGAAGAAGTGCTCCTGCCCCACAAACTCCGCGACGCTCCGCGGCCGCATCCGCGCCGCGAGCGGAGCATTGGGGTCAACGCCGTCGTCAGAAGGTGGGGGGAAGAGGCTCATGGGAGGCGGTGGTCGGTGCTCGGGTAGGAGGAAGTGCGGGATTCGGAGTGCGCAATGAGAAGAAGCCAGGAAAGAAGGCAACACTTCAGCGAAATGAAGAGCTGGGGGAGACAACTCTTCTTGGGAAAAGCGTTCTCTCCCCCAAACCCCTTCTTTCCCGAGAGGTTTCACACTCGGCGGCAGCGGGCGGGGTGCTGCGCCGCTGACGACGGGCTTCGAGCGAACAACAGATCTGCTGCCGCGGCCAGCATCCTCGACCGCTGCCGCCAATGCAAAGGTCTTTGGAAGAGGGTCTGTGGGGGACCGTTCTCCTCAAGAGAGGTCCCCCTCACTCTCTCTTCACTTCGCTGACGTGTTACGAAAGAAGGAATCTGCAACCACGCATCGCGCATCGCGCATCGCGAAAAAACAACCTCCGCGCTGTGCCGTGGAGAAGGCGCTTCCAACCCGGGAGGTCACGTGGCAGGCAGGTTAGCAGCTTCTCAACGTCCTCTCGCGGGAGGCTTGTTCTCCACTGCCAGTTCTGCTGCCTTCCTCTATGGGGTTTGTCGGTTAGAAATGCGATGTCCTTCCGCTCACGCACACGGCAGAGGTTGGTGCTCCGCGACGACGGGCCCCCGCCGCGATCCTCGACCGAATCGGCCTCAGTCCGCCAGCGGGTCATCGAGCACAGTCGCCGTGGAGCACCTGCGATTATAGCGCCGCGCCGGGACCATGCAAGCGGAAAACCGAAGCCAATCCCGAACTCCCCGGCCACGGCATCCCACGCAGCGCCACACCGACCTCGTCGTGCCCCGATCGAGGGATGAGCAGCCCGCCCTCACAGCCCCCTCAGTCCTCATCGCGCCGACAAAGAGCAGGCGCCCCAGGCGGCGGCGACCCTGAGCCAGTGGCCTGTGCCAGGCGGGGCGCTCGGTCATTGCGGAGTTGCGCAACTCCGCAATCACTGCACGCACACCCACGGCGACATTGCGCAACTCCCGACCCACCATCTGAGAGCCACAAGGCCCGCTTCGCAACAGCAGGCACCCCAGGCGACGGCGACCCTGAGCCAGTGGCCTGTGCCAGGCGGGGCGCTCGGTCATTGCGGAGTTGCGCAACTCCGCAATCACTACGCCAACCGGCCCGCGACCACGTCAAGGAGCCCCGAGTGGAACGCCGTCCGGCACCCTGCGGCCACACCCCACAACCCCGGACCCTCCAGCCGCACGTAGCCGCGCTGCCACAGCTTACCCAGATGCCGCACGCACGCCCACGGCGACATGCGTAACTCCCGACCCACCGTCTGAGAGCCACAAGGCCCGCTTCGCAACAGCAGACGAAGGACCTGCAGGCGCCGCACGTTGCCGAAAGCCGTGGCCGCATCGAACACCACGTCCAGGCTCCGCGCCACTCCGGGCCGAAGCCTCGCCACCGTGTCGGGCGCCAGGTGCAGGATCTCCCGCTCGCGCCAGCCTCGCGTCGCCCACCGCGACTCCCGGCAGGCCCGCACCACCAGCGGCGCAACCTCGCCCGCAAGAGCGGGAAGCTCGTCGGGCAGGAACTGGTAGTAGACGTGTGCGCCCGACCTGCGGGGCCGCAGAAGGCCCACCCCGCTCAGCCGGCTCAGATGCCGTGACGCCTGCGACGGGACCAGCGCGACCCGCTCCGCGATCTCCTTGCTCGCCAACTCCTCTCCTGCCGACAGCGCGTATAGGGCCAGCAGCCTCGCATCGCACGCCAGCGCCCGGCACACAGCGACGATCGCCTCCAACATTCTCCCTGCCCTCCTGAGTCCAAGCAGGAACGGACCGGTAGCTCGCGACGTCACCCGGGGCCTTTGTGGTGCGATCATCCGCGACGCCCCATCAGCGGCCCCACCGACCGGTGACCCCCACTGGCCGCCCGCCACGACACCACCAACTGCCCCGGTCCCAACGCCCATGGGCCGACCACCCTCCCGCAACCGCGGCGAGTTCCCGACCATGTTGCGGGTCCGTGGCCTGGGCCGCCGGATCATCGCGCAGTTGCGCAACTCCGCTATGGCAAACATGGCGCACCCGCACTGCACTGTCAAGCCCAACACATCGGCGCACGCCAAGTGGGCCTCCTGACACAGGGGGCTCGCCAACGCTGCTCCGCGGCCGGGGAGCACCAAGACCGCCAGTGCCGTCCGATGCTTCATGCGCGAATCGAGGACACCCACGCTCGCGCTCGCGGACGTCGAAGAGCCTACGTGCAGCGCCAACCCGCTCACACCGGGGCCGTCCCCGCCGCCCCGGCACAGGCCGGCTTGCGAGAGCCATTGCGGAGTTGCGCAACTCCGCAATGTCCGACATGCCGTGACGGCGCGGCACCCGCAACCCCGACGCAGCGCCGCACGCGGGATGGGCCTCCCGACAGGAACGGCCCCATGACGGTGCTCCGCAACTCCCGAGTCCCGGCATCGTCCCGCTGCTGACGCGCGAATCGAGGACACCCACGCTCGCGCTCGCGGACGTCGAAGAGCCTACGCGCAGCGCCAACCCGCTCACACCGGGGCCGTCCCCGCCGCCCCGGCACAGGCCGGCTTGCGAGAGCCATTGCGGAGTTGCGCAACTCCGCAATGTCCGACATGCCGTGACGGCGCGGCACCCGCAACCCCGACGCAGCGCCGCACGCGGGATGGGCCTCCCGACAGGTCGTCAAGCGCAGCCGCTGGGTCCTGATCGAGGCCGCCGACCACCTCACCGACCACCCTGCGAATGTAACCAAGGAGGTCGCCTTCGGCGAAGGTGAAGAAGGCATGATGGACCTCTGGAAGTGGACG
>CBFDBL010000043.1:0-18032 GCA_965603035.1 uncultured bacterium | reverse complement strand
GAGCATCTCGCAGGGCGATGCCTCCACGTCGCGGCTCACGAGCGACGCCGCCGTGGCGCTCGCCCAGAGCGAGGGCTCCGTCGGCATCGCCTACACGTACAACGAGCCGCTCATCTGGTTCGAGTACGTCCTCGAGACGGCGAAGCTCGCGCGCCGAAGCGGCCTCGTCAACGTGCTCGTCACCAACGGCTACGTCGAGGCCGAGCCCTTCGCCGAGCTCCTGCCCCACGTCGACGCCATCAACATGGACATCAAGAGCATCCGCCCCGACTTCTACACCACCCTGTGCCGCGGCACGCTCGAGCCCGTCCTGCGGAACGCCCAGACGGCCGCCCGACAGACGCACCTCGAGGTGACCAACCTGATCCTCCCCGGGCACAACGACACCGACGAGCAGTTGGCGGAGCTCGCCGACTGGATCGCCGACCACCTGGGGCCGCAGACCCCCGTCCACCTGTCGGCCTACTTCCCGCGCTACAAGCTCCAGGCGGCGCCGACCCCGCCCGAGACCCTCGAGCGCGCCCACGGCATCTTCAAGCAGCGGCTCCACCACGTCTACCTCGGCAACGTCCACGCGCACGTCGGCGGCGACACACACTGCCACGCGTGCGGCGCCCAGCTCATCGTGCGGCGCGGCTACGCGAGCCGCGTCGCCGGCCTCCGCGGCGGCGCTTGTGCCGCGTGCGGCGCCGACAACAATATCGTGACGTGACCGACGCCAGGAGAGGAAAAATCGACGGGATCCCGATTTTTCCCTAAAGTTCCGCGCACGCCCTCGCGACTAGTCTAATAGAGGGTGTAGTGGACCTTACTCCGGAGACGGTGCCGGCTCGCGCGCGCGAGGCGAAGGGCAACCTGGGAATGCGACTCGACAAGCTCCAGCTCTACGGCTTCAAGTCGTTTGCCGACAAGACGAGCTTCACCTTCGAGCGCGGCCTCACGGCCTTCGTCGGGCCGAACGGCTGCGGCAAGAGCAACGTCGTGGACGCCGTGCGCTGGGTGCTCGGCGAGCAGCGTCCGCGCGCGCTCCGCGGCAACGAGATGGCCGACGTCATCTTCAAGGGCAACGGCGAGGGCCGCCGCTCGCTCGGCGTCGCCGAGGTCACCGTCGTCCTCTCCAACCTCGACCGCGCCCTCCCCATCGAATACGACCAGGTCGCCATCACCCGCCGCCTCTACCGCTCCGGCGACAGCGAATACCTTATCAACAACCAGCCCTGCCGCCTCCGCGACATCCGCGAGCTGCTCATGGACACCGGCATCGGCATGGACGCCTACTCCATCGTCGAGCAGGGCAAGATCGACCTCATCCTCCAGTCCAACCCCCGCGACCGCCGCGCCATCTTCGAGGAAGCCGCCGGCATCTCGAAGTACAACGCCAAGCGCCGCGCCGCCGTCCGCAAGCTCGAGCGGGTCGAGCAGAACCTCCTCCGCCTCGGCGACACCATCGAGGAGGTCCGCAAGCGCCTGCGCTCCATCCGACGGCAGGCCGGCGCCGCACGGCGCTACCGCGAGTACTCCGACGCCCTCAGCCGCCTCCGCCTCGCCAAGGCGCTCCACGACTACCACCTCCTGCTCGCCCAGCGCCGCGAGACCCAGGCCGCCGTCGTCGCCGCCGAGGACCAGGTCCGCGGCCACAACGCCACCCTCGAGCGGCTCGACGCCGAGCAGGTCCGCCTCGAGACCGACGCGCTCGAGGCCGAGAAGGCCATGGCCCACGTCGAGACCCGCGCCGCCGAGATCCGAGCACAGCTCGACACCCTCGAACAGGCCATCCGGCTGAACCGCGAGCGGATCCGCGACGCCGACGAGGCCGAGGAGCGCACCCGCGCCGACGCCCGCCAGCTCGACGCCCGCCTCGAGGCGACGCGGCAGAGCATCGCGGACGGCGAGGCCCGCGCCCAGCGGCTCGCCGCCGAGCACGCCGAGGCCGAGACCGCCATCGAGCAGGCCCAGGCACAGCTCGAGGAGCTGACCCGCCGCTGCGGCGAGATCGGCCGGCGGACCGACGAGCTGCGCATGCGGCTCCTCGACTGCGTGCGGCAGCGGGCCACCGAGCAGAACGAGCTCGCGGGACTCCGCAGCGAGTGCCGCGGGGTGGAAGGCCACCAGATGCGGCTCCGTCGGCGGCTCGCCGAGATCGCCCGGGTCACCGAGCAGGTCACGGCCGAGCGGGGCGCGGCGGAGGGACGAATCCAGCACCTCGGAAAGGAGATCGAGAGCACGCGAGCGCGGTTCGCCATGCGCGCGGAGGAGCGCGGCGAGCTGCGAGCCCAGATCGAAGCGCTGACGGAAGAGATCGCCCAGGGCGCGAGCGCCCTGAGCGCGAAGACATCGCGCCGGGATTTGCTCGAGGACCTCGAAGCCCGTTTCGAGGGAGTTGAGCTAGGCACCCAGACGCTCCTCGAGCGTCAAGCCGCAGGGCAGTTCCTCCTCGGTATGGTCGCCGACCTCCTCCAGGTTGAGCCACAATACGCCCTCGCCATCGAAGCTGCCCTCGGTGGGTCCGAGCAGCACCTCGTTGCTGACTCGCTCGACTCCGCTGCCGAAGCCGTTGCCCACCTCAAGACGGTAGACGGCGGTCGAACTACGCTTCTCCCACTCGACCGCCTCGTCGGCAGAGGAAGGAATGGTACCGAGGGCCTCGAGCATCCCGGCATCATCGGCCACGCACTCGACCTCGTCGAGTGCGCCGACGACTGCTCGCCCGTCGTCCGCCACCTGCTCGGCGACACCGTCGTCGTCCGCGACCTCGAGACGGCGGTCGAGATCGCCCGCGCCACCGACCACCACGCCCGGCTCGCCACCCTCGGCGGCGACGTGGTCCACACCTCAGGCCCCGTCTCCGGCGGCAGCCCGCACGAGGGGACCGGCCTGCTCTCGCGCAAGAACGAGCTCCGCACCATCGGCGACGACGTCGCCGCGCTCGAGACCCGCATCGCGCAGTTCCAGGGCCAGCGCGACAGCTTCATCAGCGAGTCCGCCGTCCTCGACACCGAGCTCGAGGAGACACGCCAGGGACTCGGCCAGCTCAACCTCGAGCTCGCCACTGCCCGCGAGCAGAAGTCCCGACTCGACGACCGGCTCGCGAGCCTCGAGGAAGAGGCGCTCGTGAGCCGCAGCGAGATCGACGAGCTTCAGAGCGTCCTGACCCAGCGCCGCGCGCGCATGGCCGAGCTCGAGCGAGCCGTCGAGGCGCTCGACCAGCGGGAGGAGGAGCTCAAGGGCGGAGTGGACGCCGTGGACCGCGAGCGGCAGGCCGCCGAGCTCGAGCGCAACGGGGTGGACGCTCGCATCGCCGAGCTCGCCGTCGCCCGCGCCCGGCTCGCCTCCGAGCGCGGGCACGTCGACAGCACCCTCGACCGGCTTCGCCGCGACATCGTCGAGACCGAGGCGGCCCAGCAGCAGGGAGCCGCCGAGCTCGAGGCGCTCGCCGCGCGGCGCCAGGCAGCCACCGCCGATATCCGTGCCAAGGAGGGCAGTATCGAGGAACTGCTCGGGCGCAAGGACGCGCTCGCGACCGACCGCGTGGCTGCCGAGAACCGCCGCGCCGAGCTCCTCGAGCAGACCGACCACACCCGCCAGGAGGCCCAGGCCACCCGAGCCGCACTCCGCGACGAGGACGAGCGCCTCCAGGAGCTCCGCCTCCGCCACAGCCAGCAGCAGATGCGCATCGGCGACCTCGAGGCCAAGGTCCGCGACGACCACCGCCAGGACCTCGCCGAGCTCCACGAGGACTACAGCGAGCCCGACGTGGACTGGGGCGAGGTGGATGGCGAGATGGGCGCCCTCAGGCACAAGCTCGACCGCATGGGCACCGTCAACCTGCTCGCCATCGAGGAGCAGGAGGAGCTCGAGCGGCGAGCCGAGTTCCTCTCCGCGCAGGAGCAGGACCTCGTGCGGGCCAAGCACGCGCTCCAGGAGGTCATCCGCAAGGTCAACCGCCAGAGCCGCCAGCTCTTCGAGCAGACCTTCGCCGCCGTGCGCGAGAACTTCCAGGAGCTCTTCCGCAAGCTCTTCGGCGGCGGCAAGGCCGACATCGTGCTCGAGCCGGGCGTGGACGTGCTCGAGGCCGGGGTCGAGATCATCGCCAAGCCGCCCGGCAAGGAGGCCTCGAGCATCCGCCTGCTGTCCGGCGGCGAGAAGTCGCTGACCGCGGTGGCACTCCTGCTCGCCATCTTCAAGTCCAGGCCGAGCCCCTTCTGCATCCTCGACGAGGTGGACGCTGCGCTCGACGACAGCAACGTCGGGCGCTTCGTCGGGCTGCTGCGCGAGTTCCTCGAGGGCTCGCAATTCATCATCATCACCCACTCGAAGCACACCATGAGCGTCGCCGACGTCCTTTACGGCATCACCATGCAGGAGCCAGGCGTCTCGACGCAGGTCGGCGTGCGGCTCAACAGCGACGGAGAGGTCGCCGCCGCCTGACCGGGAACGCAGGACCACGAAGCACGCCGCGCCGCGACGAGGCGCGAAAGCCACGAGGAGACGCTAACAAGACAAGATCGGCTCGCCCGCTGCCGTCCCGCTCAGTCGTGGCGGTGGCGTGGGATCGGTCGCGATACGCTTGGCCGTGTGGGCGCCCGAAACGGGGACTGGCGCCCCCAGCACGCGATCGGCGGCGTCGCCGCCTGGGCGGCAGTGGAAGCCGATGGGGACGAGGAATAGGGAAACCAAGGGACTTGGGCCTGAACGGGGACAGAGACCCACCCTGGTCTTCCCTATTTCTCGCCCGTTTTCCTCCCCCCACAGCCCGCCGCGTCCACCCCCCTCCGACGTGGCCCCGTTGCTGCCATCCTCCTGTCGCGGGTGCCTCTGCGGCCGTCGCCGCGGCCCGGCCGCCCGGCGATGGATGCGGGCCTGAGACGGGGCGCGCCCCGCTTGACACCGCGGCGGCCGGCGTCTACATTGGGGCTCGCCCCGATGGCCCTGCCGGCGTGCCGATGCCGCGAAAGGACGTGTGCTCGTGAAGGCGTGGCGACTCCAGGAGATCACGTACGGGATGGTGAAGGGGCGGGAGTTCGAGGTGGCCGTGCTGCCGGTCGGCGCGACCGAGCCGCACAACCTGCACCTGCCCTACGGCTCCGACGCGTTCCACGGCACGGCGATCGCCGACCGCTGCTGCGGGGCCGCCCACGAGCTGGGGGCCAAGGTGGTGCTGTTGCCCACGATCCCCTACGGCGTGGACTCCAACCAGATGGGCTTCCCGCTGGCGATCCACGTGGGACAGCCCGTGCTCGACGCGATGGTGACCGAGATCGTGCGGTCGCTCGAGCACCACGGCATCCGCAAGTTCGTGCTCTTCAACAGCCACGGCGGCAACGGCTTCAAGCCGCTGGTGCGGGAGCTGTTCGGGAAGACGAGCGTGTTCGTGTGCCTGGTGGACTGGTGGCGCGTGGCGGAGGACCAGTGGGGCGGGATCTTCGAGCAGGTGGGCGATCACGCCGACGAGATGGAGACGAGCGTGAACCTGGCGCTGAACCCCGAGCTGGTGCACCTGGCCGACGCCGACGCGGGCGCGGTGCGCCCCAGCCGCTTCGAGGCCATCAACCGCGGCTGGGTGCAGATCAGCCGCCCGTGGCACCTGCTGACCACGAACGCCGGCGTGGGCGACCCGCGCGCCGCGACGGCCGAGAAGGGCGAGCGCGCGATCACCGTGGTCGTCGAGCGCGTGGGCCGCTTCCTCAAGGAGCTCTCCGACGCGGACATGGACGAGCGCTTCCCCTACTAGCAGCCTGTGCGGGAGACACGCCAATGGCCGCGAACATCGAGTACCACGAGCGCCTGCGTCGGCTGATCAGCCGCAAGGCCGTCGTCTACGAGCGGGTGCAGCTCTCGGGCGGGGGCACGAGCCACTACTACATCGACTGCCGGGTGATCACGACCGATCCCGAGGGGGCCTTCCTGCTGGGCGAGATCATCCTCGACATGGTGGCCGGCGACGAGGCCGCGGCCATCGGTGGCCCGACGCTGGGTGCCGACCCGATCGTCGGCGCCGTGTGCTACGCCAGCCAGTGCCGCAACCGCCCGCTCCCGGGCTTCATCGTCCGCAAGGCGGCGAAGGCTCACGGCATGCAGAAGATGATCGAGGGGCACCTGCCCCAGGGCGCGCGGGTGGTGGTGGTCGAGGACGTGGTCACCAAGGGCGGCTCGGTGCTCGACGCGGTCGCCAAGGTGCGGGAAGCCGGCGCCGAGGTGGCGCGGGTGATCGCCATCGTGGACCGGCTGGCCGGCGGGCGCGCCGCCATCGAGGGCTGCGGCTGCCGCTTCACCCCGATCTTCACCCTCGACGACCTCGACATCCAGTCGGCTGAGGAGGCGGGCCTCGCGTGAAGTGGGTGACCGTGGACGAGATGCGGGCCATCGACCGCCGGGCCATCGACGACTACGGCATCCCGGCCATCGTGCTCATGGAGAACGCGGGGCGCGGCGCGGCCGAGGAGGCGGCGAAGCTCTACCGCGGCCGCGGGCTCGACGGCCCCGTGCTGGTCTTCTGTGGTGCGGGCAACAACGGGGGCGACGGCTTCGTGATCGCGCGCCACCTGGCCAACCAGGGCTTCGCGGTCCGCGTCTTGTGCTGCGGCGCTCGCTCGCGGATCGACCGGGGGCGCGAGGCGGGCATCAACCTGACGATCTGCGAGCGGATGGGGCTGGCGGTCGCGGAGCTGCACACGGCGGAGCTGGTGGCGGAGATCGGGCGGGTGCTGGTGCCTGGGGCGCTGATCGTGGATGCGGTGTTCGGCGTCGGGCTCTCGAGCCCGGTGCGCGAGCCGCAGGCCACGCTGCTGCGGGGTCTCGACGTGTCGGCGCTGGCGGTGCTGGCCGTGGACGTGCCGTCCGGCCTCGACGCCGACTCGGGCGAGCCGCTCGGCGTGGCGGTGCACGCCGACGTGACGGCCACGATGGCGTGCCCGAAGGTGGGGTTCCGAGGCCGCGGCGAGCGTTACGTGGGCCGGCTCGCGGTCATCGACATCGGGCTGCCTGCGTCGCTGGTGCGTGAGCCTGCGTGAGGCGCGGCGACATCTTGGGGGCGACGCCCCAGGATGCGCACCATGCGGACGGCTGGTTGACACGGCACGCTCCGGCGCGTATACTGGTCATGAAGGGTCTGTCTACAGGGCGTCAGATCCAGTGTCAGGGCTGTGTGGCTCAGCCCAACGCTCAGAGACAAGAGGATGGGGCCCTACGGGGCGGGGGCGGTTGTTCCAGGTGGTCTGCGCCTTGGGGAGTCGCACGTGACGGAGCTGTCCCGCCCAGGGGGATCGAGCGACGGGGCCGCCGTGTACGAGCGGCTGGACGAAGAGACAGCGCGTGCGTCGCGCTACGGCCTGCCACTGTGCTGCGTCGTTTTCCGCATCAGCGCCGCCGAGGGTCTGAGCGGTGCGGAGGCCAGCCGCCTGACCCGCGGGGCCATCCTGCTGTCGCGCCACATCGTCCGCCAGAGCGACGTGGTGGGGGGCCTCGGGCCTGGGTGCTTCGCGGTGGTGGCGAACGCATCGGGGGGCGGTGCCCGCGTCCTGGCCGAGAGCGTGGCTGGCGAGCTGCGGGGGCTCGACTTCGTGCTCGACGGACGCTGCATCGCCGTCGAGGTCTGCTACGGGATGTCGCTGCTCGACGAGCCGAAGACCGCCCGCGGGATGCTCGAGGAGGCGCGAGCCGCGCTCGAGCTCCGCATCCCCGCCCACGGCATCCAGGGTCACTCCTGACCCGCCGCCGATGCCTCCCCCCGTCCTCCCCCCGCGAGCAGCACGCTGTCGAGCGCCTCGTCGGGCCGGGGCTCACCGCTCGGGCGCTGCGGCGGGGCCTGTGGCTCGACGGGCCCGCGGCCGCTGAAGAGCGCGTTGAGCACGAAGGCGATGACGAGGGTCGCGACGAGCCAGCCGAGGCCGAGCCAGAGCACGGCGGCTCGCGGGTAGCCCTCGTAGGGCTTCGAGATGTCCGCCAGCAGCGCGTGATCGAGCAGCATCACCAGAAGCCCCGGGACCACCATCTTGATGTCGATGTCCAGCCAGTGCTCGTCGAGCCACGCCAGCAGCACGCCGGCGACGAGCGCGAAGCGCACGACACCCGCCCCGATCGTCTCCTGCCCCTGAGTCGCCAGCCCGTACCACGTGACGGCCAGGACCACCGTGATGACCGCGCGCATGACGATGCTGGCGACGGGGCCGAAGCGCATCCCTGCGGTGTCGTCCAGATGGCGGCGCAGCTTCTTCGCCGTGAGGAACCAGCCGACGATGATGCACTCGAGGATGGCCACGACCAACAGACCGTAGGTCAGCATGAAATGGTCCACGATGTCGAGCGAGATCAGGCCCGAGCCGGTGCAGAACAGCAGGCCGATCGCGAACGCGATGGCGCACAGGACCGAGACGACGCAGCGTCGCGACACCTTGGCGTGGTCGAGGACCGCGGTGGCGAAGGCCTCGACGATCGAGATGGACGACGAGAGGCCCGCGACGACCAGCAGAAGGAGGAAGAGGACGCCGAAGACGGCCCCCCCGGCGCCCATCTTGTTGAGCATGACCGGGTAGGTGACGAAGATGAGCTTCGGGCCGCTGAGCTTGTAGACCTGCTCGAGGTCGCCGACGGCGACCCCCTTGTCGAAGGCAAGGTACCCGATCGTGGCGAAGACGGCGAAGCCAGCGAAGAAGCTGAACAGGCAGTTCGCCACGCTGGTGATGAAGGCGTCCATCGGGATGTCGCTCTCGCGCGGCAGGTAGCTGGCGTAGGCGATCATGATGCCGAACCCCAGCGAGAGCGTGAAGAAGATCTGGGTGAACGCGTCGGTCCACACCTTCGGCTGCCAGAGCACCTTCCAGTCGGGCTTCAGGTAGAACCGCACGCCGTCCATCGCCCCCTCCAGGCTCGCCAGCGACCACACGACCAGCACGCCGACCAGGAACAGCAGCAGCGGCATGAAGATCCTGCTCGCCCGCTCGATGCCCCGCTTGATGCCGAAGAACGTGATGATCCAGTTGAGGAGCCAGACCACGGCGAGCGACAGCACGATCCAGCCGTTGAGGGCGCCGAAGGTGAAACGGCCAGGCGTGACCAGCTCGCCGGCCTCGCTGTAGACCGCCTCCTGGTAGATCGTCGTCTGGGTCAGGATGAACTTGCTGAAGAACGCGTTGGGGTCCTGTCCCCAGGCCTTGGTGAAGGACGCGACGAAGTAGCAGCCGCACCAGGCGATGACGACGGCATAGTAGATGACGATGCCGAACATGACGAACGAGACGGCCCACCAGCCGACCCAGGAGAAGCGGCGGTGGACCTTGCCGAGGGCCGCCGGCGCGCCGCTTCGCGCCCAGTGGCCGAGGCCGAACTCGAGCATCATCAGCGGGACGCCGACGACGAACAGCGCCGCAACGTACGGCACGAGGAACGCCCCGCCGCCGTTCGCATAGCACATGTACGGGAACTTCCAGATGTTGCCCAGGCCCACCGCTGAGCCCATCGCGGCCATGATGAAGCCCGCACGGGTGCCCCACTGCTCCCGCTGCGCCATGCCTCGTCCTCCGCCCTGCCTCAGGGTGCGATGCCGTGGTTCCCAGTGCGTGCCCCCAGGGAATAGCGCTCTGGCAATGGCCTGTCAAGGAGCAGTTGCGTCGGCGGGCCGACGCCAGTAGAATCGCATGTGGGCGGGCCTCCATGAGCGGAAAGGTCGTAGGCCATGGCCAACCGATGGCGGTGCGGGAACTGCGGGTACCGGCTCGAGGCCGACGTTCCGCCCGAGCAGTGCCCGGGTTGCCGACAGCACTGCGAGTTCATCGACGACAATCCCTATGTGCCCGTCGAGACGCCCGGCGCCACGGGCGACGAGGTGATCCCCGCCGAGCTCCAGCCCCGCGTCGTGCCCGCCGAGTGCACGGGCTGCGGCCTGTGCGTGGAGGCCTGCCCCATCGAGGCTATCGAGATGCGCGGCGACGTCGCCTGGATCGACCCCGACATCTGCGATGGCGACGGCATCTGTATCCCCGCCTGCCCCGAAGCCGCCATCGTGGTGCCCGGCTCTGAGTAAGAGCTGGGGGGAACCTTTCTTGAGGAGAAGAGGTTCCCCCCAGACCCCTCTCCAAAGACCTTTACGTTGGCGCCAGGATTCTGCCTTGCTGGCGACGCAAGCGTGCGCGCTGAGCGGAGAGGCCAACCCCGCCAGCAAGGCAGAATCCCGGCGCACATCGCAGAAGTCTTTGGGGAGGAGGGGGTGTGGGGGAGGAACCGCTTTCTTCAGAAAGGGGTTCCTCCCCCAGCATCTTCTCAGTAGCCGAGTTTGCGGAGGAAGGTGCGGTTGTCGTGGACGACGGCGACGATGTCGCGGGCGGGGTGGTCCTCCTCGACGGAGATCCAGCCCTGGTAGCCCGCCTCGGCGAGGGCGGCGAGCGCGGCGGCGATGTCGAAGCCGACGTTGCCCTCGGCGAGGTCGCAGAAGCGGCTGGTCTTCCAGAAGCCGGGCTGGTGGCGGTCCCAGCCGGCGGCGGGGTCCTGGGTCCAGAAGTTCTTGAGGTGGACGTGTGCGATGCGGTCGGGCCATCGGCGCAGGACGTCCATGGGGTCGGCGTTGGCGGCGAGCAGGTGGCCTGTGTCGAAGAGGAGCCAGAGGTCGGGCACGCGCTCGATGACTCGGGCGCAGTCGTCGGGGGTTTCGAGTATGGTGCCGATGTGGATGTGGTGGAAGGGCTTGAGCCCGAGCGCGGCGAAGGCGGCGACGTGGGGCTTGAGGGCGTCGGTGAGCAGGTCGAGCTCGGGGTCGGAGGGCTCGTGGCCGGGCTTGCGGCCTGCGGGGATCTCTGCGGCGTCGTTGCCGAGGGTGGCGTTGAGGCGTGCCTTGAGGGTGGGGTCGTCGGCCTTGACGTTGACGAGGTGGAGGCGGTGCTCTGCGGCGAGGCAGGCGAGCTCGACGAGCTGGTCGGCGCTGGCGATGCCGACGCCCTCGACGCCGTCGTAGCCGGCGTCGCGGCAGATCGCCATGACGCGGGCGGGGTCCTCGCGCACGTCCTTCGGCCAGCCACACAGGTGGGCCGCGATGCGGAAGCTCATGGGCGTCTCCTCCACGAGGCTGCATGGAGCGGGCGGGCACGCGGGGTGCCCGCCCGGCGGATGTCCTCGGAGCGGTCGGTCGGCCTAGTCGTACTGCTCGAAGCCTTCCTGGCCGTGCCAGCGCAGGCAGCCCTGGGCGGGGACGCGCTCGCCGAGGTTGTCGACCTTGTAGAAGGGCGGCGGGACCCTGACGCCCGGGACGGAGAGCCAGCCGAGCAGGAAGTCCATGGCCTCGGCCGGGTTGAGCTCGGCCTCGATGCCTGGGAGGAAGGGCAGTGCGACGGCGCCGCCGACGGTGTGCCAGGGGCGGTTGGCGTCGTAGAACTCGCGGTAGGCCTCGCCCTGCTTGATGTCGTCGACGCGGCCGAAGAACCAGTTGCGCTTCACCGCATCGGCGGTGATGCCCTCGGGGTTGGTCTTGCGGCCGATCCAGGCCCAGTAGAAGATCGAGATGCCGTACTCGACGCGCCCCTCGCCGTAGATGCCGGCGCACGGGCCGTCGAAGCCGATCTTCGTGCCGGCGAAGCGGCCGAAGCCGATCTGGGCGAGACGGGTCGCGCGGGCGTGGAAGAGGACGGAGCCGGCGTCGCCGAGCGCGAGCTTGTGGTTGAAGATGTCGAGGAAGTCCTTGCCGCGGGCGGTGATGTACTGGGCGTTGGGGCTGGGCTTGGGGGGAGCGGCTTCCTCGTCCGCCGGGGCTACCGCCTCGCCGGCCACAGCGGGCAGACCCAGCGCCAACACGAGTGCCGCAACGACAAGCAGCTTGCCACGCATGCGTTGTCCCCTTCGGTTCAAGGAAACAGGGGTTCGTCCCAAACCCTCACGTCGTCGGCAATTATAGCCCAGTGCCGTCGCCTGTCAAGCCGGTTCGCCAAAATCGCCGATCTTCACCGCGTGTGGCGGCCGAGGCGCCGGCGGTAGTAGTCCACCACGGCGGCGGCCACGATGACGCAGCCGGTGATCAGGCGCTTCGTCGGCTCCTGCGCGCCGAGCTGGTTCAGGCCGCTGCCCAGGATGGCGATGATCAGGACCCCGAAGAAGGATCGGACCACCGAGCCGCGGCCCCCCATCAGGCTGGTGCCGCCGATCACCACCGCCGCGATCGTCTCCAGCTCGAACCCCACCCCAGCGTTCGGGTTCGCCGACGCCAGCCGCGACGTGTGGACCACGGCCGCCACCGCGACCAGCAGGCCGCACAGGGTGAAGACGAGGAACCGAACCAGCCGCGGCCGCAGCCCCGACAGGCGCGCCGCCTCCTCGTTCCCGCCGACGGCCAGCATGTGGCGGCCGAAGGGCGTCAGCCACAGCACCAGTTGCCCCGCGATCACCACCGCCACGGCGAGCAGGAACGGCAGCGACAGGCCGAGCACCGGCACCGACACCTCGTGGATGACCTCGATCCGCGATCCGACGTAGATCGTCCGCGAGCCCGTCACCAGGTAGGCTCCCCCGCGGGCCACCTCGAGCATGCCCAGGGTCATGATGAACGTGGGCAGCCGCCACGTGACCGCGACGAGCCCGTTCACGGCGCCGCAGGCCGCGCCCGTCGCGAAGCACGCCGCCAGCGCCAGCGGCAGCGGCCAGCCGAGCCGCACGAGGCACACGCCGAGCACCGCGCTGCTCAACGCGAGCACCGAGCCGACCGACAGGTCGATCCCGCGGACGATCAGCACGAACGTCATCCCGGCGGAGGCGATGACCAGCACCGGGATCTGGTTCGCGATCGTGCGGAAGGTCTGGAGAGAGAGGAAGTTCTCGGCCGTGAGGCCGAAGCCGGCGATCAGCAGCAGCACCACCGAGGCGAGGCCCACGTAGTCGACGAGAGTCCGCCACCATTCGCTGCCCGCCGCGCGCTGCTCCATGCTGCCCATGCCCTCGAGCGGTTTGGGGGGCCGCCCTCAGGCGGCCGTCTGCGGGCCTGGTTCTCCTGCGAGGCTACTTCGGGGCATCCGCCGCCAGCTCCTTGGCGGTGACGAGGTCCACCGGCGTCTCCTTGTCCTCGGGCGCGGCCTTGCCGCTGAGGATGTCGAGGGCGTAGAGGATGCCGTTGACGGCGATCTGGTCGGCGTGCTGGTCCACGGTGCAGAGGATCTTGCCCTCCTGGACGAGCTGCTGGACGGCGGAGATGTTGTCGAAGCCGACGACCTTGACGGCGTCGAGCTTTCCCGCGGCCTTGAGAGCGGCGACGGCGCCGAGGGCCATGGAGTCGTTGGCGCACAGGATGCCCTTGAGGTCGGGGTGTTGGGTGATCATGGCCGCGACGAGCCTCTCGGCCTTGTCGGTCTCCCAGTAGGCGGTCTGGGAGTCGGCGACGACGAGGCCCGCGGCCTCGGCGGCATCCTCGAAGCCCTGCTTGCGGAGGATGCCGTTGATGGCGTTGGGGATGCCCTCGACGATGGCCACCTTGTCGCCCTTCTGGAGGTGCCTGGCGAGGTAGTCGCCGGCGAGGCGCGCGCCCTTGCGGTTGTCGGGGCCGACGAAGGGGATGGCGAGCGCCTTCTCCGCGAGGGCGTCCTTGTCGAGCCGGTTGTCGATGTTGACGACCACGACCCGCGCGTCGCGGGCCTTGCTGCACACCGAGACCATGGCCTTGGAGTCCGCCGGAGCGATGACCAGCGCACTGACCCCCCGGGCGACCATCTCCTCGACGAGCGCGATCTGCTTGCCCACGTCGCGCTCGTCCTTGATGCCGTTCGGGATCAGCTCGTAGTCGTCGGCGTGCTGGCGCTGGTGCGCCTTGGCCCCGTCCTCCATCGTCTTGAAGAACTCGTTGGCCAGCGACTTCATGACCAGCGCGATCTTGGGCTTCTTCGCGCCCGGCGGCTCCGGCGGCCCCTCGACCTCGCACGAGGCCAGCGCGAGCGTCACGATGAGGCCCGCCGACACAGCCCACAGCTTCCGCATGGCCGTCCCCTTTCGTGCCAGGGTGCCGTCAGTCGCTCTCGATGGCGATCCGCGCCCAGTAGCCCGCCTCCCAGCTCCACTCGTCGGGGTGGTTGACCAGCTCGAGCGCGACCGTCTTGCCTGCGTAGGCCGACAGGTCCACGTCGATGTCGAGCCAGCCCTCCGGCGCGGTCTGCTTGCAGATCTCCTTGCGGAGCAGCGTCTTGCCGTCGGCCTTGACGATGAGCAGCCAGTCGCCGCGCGGGTCGTGCGACACGGTGAGCCGCAGGGTCGTCGTCTTGCCCGCGGGCAGCTCGGCCTTGCGGCTCAGGATGCACGGGACCCCCGTGCGCAGCGGATGGGTGACCAGGACGTTCTTCCTGCCGCCCCACTCGGCTCGCAGCCCTGGGGCCATGGCGGGCCCGCAGTCGCGGACGCTCCAGCCCGGGGCGAGCTTCTTGACGGCGGCCGAGATGTCCACCGCGCCGCCCGCCTTCGGCGTGGGGGCCGTGATCTGCGCCATCTCGGCGTCGGTGAAGCGGCTGTTCGCGACCGGGCCGGGCTCCCAGCACTGCTCGAGCTTCGACGGCTTCGGCGCCGCGACGGGGATGACGAGTACCTCGTGGCCGTCGGCGTCCTTCTCGATGCGGCCGCCCTCGCGCTCGACGAACTGGCGGACCAGCGCCTCGCTCACGGCGATGAGCCGGGGGAAGTTGTAGGCCGTGTGGCTGAACACCCCCTTCGGGTCGAGCGCGGAGGTGAAGCGGTCGGGCAGCTTCGCGAAGCCGATGGTCGTGCACAGGACGCCCGCGGCGCTCGAGGGATTGCAGTCGGAGTCCTGCCCGCACCGGGTCGACAGGACGGTCGTCTTGTCGATGTCGCGCTCGCCGTAGAGCAGGCCCACGACGATGTAGGCGCCGTTGATCTTCGCGTCGATGTTGAAGGCGCCCTTCGGCCCGCTGCACGAGAAGCGGCGGTAGGCGGTGTTCAGGTGGTACTTCTCGTTGATGAGCCCCCAGGTCTTCTCCCAGTCCTTCGGGTTCGCGCGGTGCCAGGCGAGGACGTCGCGGATGCACTCGGCGTACTGGCTGCCGGCGGGGATGCAGCGCAGGCCGGCCTCGACGAGCCTGGCGGGATCCGTCTCGAAGAAGGCCTCGGCGTACGCCGTCGCCATAGTTCATCAGGCGGCCGAACCTCTCGCCGAGGGCGATCGCCACGTTCGGCATCCCGGGGGCGAGAAGGCCCGAGTAGTCGGCCTCGATCTGGTAGTCGATGTCGTCGGCGTGGCGGTTGAACTTCGGGTGGCCGCTGTCGGGCGGCGCGATGCCCTTGCGGAGATTGTCGCGGCCGGCGCGGTTCGCGTGCCAGAGCCGGTAGCCGCTGTTCGCGAAGTCGATGCCCGCCTGCCGCAGCGACACGTCCAGCCCGTGCTCCTCGAGCGAGCGCAGGAACGTCATCTCGACGTAGATATCGTCCTGGCGGAACTGGTTGACCATCTTCGGCCGCCACGCGGGCATCTTGTCCTCGGGGATGATCTGCCCCTTCCAATGGAACTCCGTGGGCGCGCCCCAGCCCACGCCGACCATCTGGCCGATCCACCCCGCCTTCATCTTGTCGCGGTACTCCGCAACGGGCAGGCGCCGGGCCTCGCCGCCCGCAGCGAAGGCCCAGCAGGACGTCGCGAAGGCCAGCACAGCACAGGTCGTGCGCATCGCGTATGCTCCTCGCAGCCAGGTGCTGGCACTATAGCACTGTCGGCCCCGCCTCGCAAGGCCCTGCCCGAGGGCCCCGCCGCGCTCGCGGGCACCGGACCCTGCCCGACGGGGCCCACACATATCTGCTTATCCGGATATCCGGATAAGCGGATACGTGGGAAGCTTGGCTCGCGCGGGTCGCTCAGGCCCAGTCGCTGTTGACAGCCTCCGGCGCCCCGGGTACGATCCCTGCCGTTGCCTTGGGTCGCGAGGAGAGCAGCGGGTGAAGATCGCGTATGGCACGTACGGCATGCCCGGCGAGGCGGTGGCGGAGGCGCTGCCGCGGCTGGCCGAGATGGGCTACGACGGCATCGAGCTGTGCATCGGCGACCGCTACCCGACGGCTCCCGCGCGGATGGATCTCGGGGCACGGCACGCGCTGCGCGACCTGGCGGCCGACCTCGACGTCGAGCTCAACGCCCTGATGATGCTGAGCCCCGTCATGGGCGACGAGGCGCAGCATCGGCAGAACCTCCACGCACTGGGCGAGGCGTGCACCCTGGCCCACGACCTGGGCATGGCCCTGCCCGCCGTCATCTCGGTCGGCGTCGGCGGGCAGCCGGAGCCGTGGGAGGGCGGCCGCGAGGTGCTCGTCGCGCGCCTGCGGGAGTGGGCGGCGGTCGCCGAGCGCGAGGGATGCCTCGTGGCGCTGGAGCCGCACGTCGGCGCCATCGTCGACAGGCCCGAGCGGGCCGTCTGGCTCGTCAGGCAGGTCGCCTTGCCCGCTCTCCGGCTCAACTTCGACGTCAGCCACTTCGACCTCCAGGGCTACGCGGTGCCCTACGCCATCGCGCTCCTCGCGCCGCTGGCCGTGCACGCCCACGTCAAGGACGGGCGGATGGTCGAGGGCAAGGTCGAGTTCCTGCTCCCGGGCGAGGGCGGCTTCGACTACGCGGCCTATTTCGAGGCGATGGCGCGTGCGGGCTACGACGGCTACGTGACCGTGGAGATCAGCGGCCAGATCTCGCGTCGTGCCGACTACGCGCCCTACGCCGCCGCCCTGTTCAGCCATCGCACGCTCGCCAGCGCCCTCGCGGAGGCCGGCCCGCGCTGAGCTGCGCTACTCGCCCACCTCCAGCTTCGCGAGGTAGATGCTGGTCTTGCCCTCGTGGCTGGAGTAGTAGCTGACCCACAGCAGGCCCTCGTGGCGCACCATGCCCGCGTAGCTCGTGTCGCCGCCGGAGGGGAGAGCGAGGAGCTCGTGCAGGCGGGCGGCGTCGGCGTCGAGCCAGCACACGGCGGTCCGCACCTTCTTGTCGTAGAGCCGCACGGTGGCGAGGAAGCGGCCGTCGGGGAGCTGGACCATCTTCGGCCCGCCGATGCGCGTGCCGAGGTCCTTCCACGCCCACTTCGTGTAGGGCGGTCTGGCGACGCCGAGCTGGGCCGAGCCGCCGTGGGAGTCGCGGCGGAGCAGGCACGTGCACGTCTCGTCCTTGGCGAAGACGAGCGAGGTCTCGTTGGCGTACGTGCCGCCCGGGAAGAGGTCGTCGGCGAGCATCTCCCACGTCTCGCCGTTGCGGGTGTGGTAGAGGCGGACGAAGCGCTTGCCCTTCGTGGCGTAGCCGATCCCGTAGCCGACGCCCTTGTGCCAGGTGACGCTCCACATCCACACGTTGGGGTCGGCGACACGGAACGGCCCCGTCCACTGCTTGCCGTCGGCGGAGAGCCAGGTGACCGACTGGTGCACCTGTCCGTTGACGGGCTTGAGGAAGCGGACGGCGCCGTTGAGCACCAGACGGCCATCGGCGGCGATCGAGAGCTTGGCGTCGCGGACGTCGCCGCCTTCCCAGTCCATCAGCGCGGCGGAGTTCCAGGTCTGCCCGTCGGCGGACGTGATGACGCGGAGCTTGCCCGTGTCGCACACGTGGCTGAGTCCCTCGCGGAAGGCGCAGTGCCAGCGGCCATCGTGGCGGATGAGGTCGGTGAAGGCGTTGTGCCTTGCCTTGCCCCAGATCCGCCGCACCTCGAGCAGCCTGAGCGCGGGCGCGCCCGCCGACGCAGGGGCCGCCGCGACCAGGACGGCGAGCGAGCAGACCAGCCACACGACCTTCTCATTCCCGACCATGGCCGCTCCTCCAAGGGGCGTATCAGCACCCATAGCATGCCCCCGCGCATTGTGCAAGCGCTTGCGTGGTGCGGAGCATGACCCCGGATTGTGACCCATCACGTGCGCCATATCCTGGAGACTGAAGTCCGCCCGCTTGCGCAGCTCGCGCAACCGCCTGCCCATCTCAGGTGTGAACTCAAAGGTCCTGGTCTGAGTCTGCATGGTTGATCTTCCTCCAGTCACTTAGAGCATACGCTCTAATCCAGCCCTTTCAAGGAGTCGCACCTAAGTGACAGCTTGACGGTACGTTGGCC
>CBFDBL010000042.1:0-18225 GCA_965603035.1 uncultured bacterium | reverse complement strand
GGCTACCTGCACTGGGGCCTGAACTTCTGGGGCGACGACCCCTTCGGCGTGCCCCGCGACCGCCTGCCGCCGGGCGACACCCACGTCATCTACCCGGGCAAGAGCGGGCCGCTCAGCTCCCTGCGCTGGGAGATCCAGCGCGAGAGCATCGAGGACTACGAGTACCTGCACCTGCTGATGACGAAGACGGCGGCCCTCAGGAAGCGGCTGGGCAAGGGGGCCGCCTTCATCGACGAGCGGCGCCGCGCCGCGGAGCTGTGCCGCCGCGTCGTCCCGAGCATCCGCGACTGGGAGCGCGACCCCGCGAAGCTCGCCGCCGCCCGCGCCGCCGTCGCCGATGAGATCGTCGCGCTCGACGCCCAGCCGCTGCTGCTCGTCCAGACCGAGCCAGCCGAGGGCGCGACCCTGGTCAACGGCCCCATCGCCGTCGAGGTCCGCGGCGTCGTCGAGCCGGGCACGGCGGTGAAGGTCGGCGGCCGCAAGGTCAGCGTGCATGCCGACGGCTCCTTCGCCTGCATTGCTCGCCCCCGCGGCGACGCCGGCGAGATCGCCGTCGAGGCCGAGCGGGCCGGCACGAAGAAGGCCGCCGTCCACCGCTTCCGCGTGCGGCGCTGAGAAGGCCCCCTCCTTGCCCAGGCGCTCCAGCGTCGCAGACCAGAGCAACGCCACACGGACTCTGGCAGGAGAAGGAGAGCGGCGAATCATGCGAATCGTGCGATCGCCGATTCTCTGGTGTTTCGTCTTGTCCCTGGCTGCGATGCCGACAGGCGCCTCCGCGGGAGAACAGAAGACCGCCGACGGCTATGCGTTCCTCGTGAACGGCGAGCCCGACTGGGCGACGATCTGCTCCCTCAATGGGCAGAGCGACCGGCCCGCGCCAGGGGACGTGATCCTCCTCAACGTTGTGGCGCTCGTGCTGGGGGAGCCAGCCGAGTACCGCTTCCGCGCCACTCCGTACAAGGACGGTCGCGTCGTCCAGATCGGCCCCGACGGCGAGGAGGAGCTCGTTGCAGTCGCGGTCCTGCGACCGCGGCAGGCCGAGCCACGGGACAAGGGCGAGCCACCGACGGGGGTAGATGGGCTCACACCGCTCACGCCCGCCCAGATCCACAAGCTGCGCGGCATCTTCCTCGACGACTGGCCCGACGGCACGGGGGAGCGCCTCCAGCACATCGACCGCGCCCGCTGTTGCATCACCTTGTGCACCGGCGCTGTCCGCGACAAGACGAAGAGCCTGCCGCCTCTCCCCACTGACCTGCGCTACCTTTGCATCGACGATCGCATGTTCGCTGACCTCAAGGACGTGTCGGCGCTCACCGGACTGCGCGATCTCCGATGGCTCACGTTCCGCCCTCACGGCCTGAAGGCCCTCGACGCAACAATGCTGCGCGAAGCGACGGAGCTACGCTATCTGAATCTCGCAGGCCTGAAGGTCAAGAACGCCGAGGCCCTCGCTCCCCTGACCGCCCTGCGCGAACTGCGACTCGGGTGGAACAAGCGGCTCCGGAGCATCGCCTTCGTCAAGGGGATGAAGGCGCTGCGGCACCTGGATATCCCCAGGACGAGGGTCCGCAGCCTGAGCCCCATCGCCGACTTGCCGGCGCTCGGGAGCGTACGAGCCGACCAGACGCCGATCCGCAAGCTGCCGCGCCGCCCCGTGCCCGCGCTGCGGCGCCTGCGTGTCCTGTCAAGCAGGCTCTCGGACGAGGCCGTGGCCAGGTTCCGGCGAGCCCACCCGAAGTGCACGGTCTTCCACCACTGGCGAGACCCGCTCGACCACGCACTCGGCGGGGTCGCGCGCCTCCGACTGGCGGACGGCGATGCGCTCTCGTCACCGAGGAAGGCCCCCGCGCTCTTCGAGACCCGCGATCCCGGAGCCATCAAGGAGTTCGTGGCGAAGCTGACCATCGACGAGGAGTACAGCGGGGACCACTGCATGTGCTTCGGCGGGCCGCTGCTCGAGTTCCACGGCCGGCGGCCCGGCGCCGAAGGCGGGCCGGCCGACACACTCCTGGCGATGATCAGCATCCACCACGGCCGTGGCTTACGCTGGCCGGGCGGCTGGATCGGGGATGCGTGCCTCACTGGCGAAGCTGCCGACTTCCTGTGCGAGTGGCTCGCCGAGCACGGTGCGCCCGGCCCCAAAGCCCGTCGCGACCACGTGAAGGCCGAGATCGCCGCCGCCGCGCGTCGCCGCGAGCGGACCATGGTGCTCCTGCCCGAGGCCCTGGCACAGGCCGTCCGCGAAGCGGAGACCGATGAAGAGGCGGTCGCGGCTATCCAGAAGGCGATGCCCGACCCAGTCCAGCGGGCGACCCTCTGCCTCAAGCTCTATGGGTGCGACAACACACCGTGGCATCGCTACAGCGTGCTGGACTCCGAGATCGAGAGCGAGGTGCTGCGAAAGCTCCCGCCCGCGACGCTCACGGAGGCGATCCGCCGGGCCCGCGACGACCCGAATGGCGCCGACGGCGCCGCGCGTTGGCTCTTCGGCGAGCGCAAGTGGACCACCCTGGACCCCGAGACGCGCCAGGAACTGGTGCCCGCCATCACTCGACGCGCGATCGCCCACCCCAGGAAGGTCAACCGCTGGATCACCCTGTGCGAGCTCGGCGAGATGGGCGGCGAGGAGGCGGTGCGGCTGCTTCGTGCCGCGCTGGCCGGCACGATCGAGCCGCGGCGGCTCCCGAGAGGCGAGGAGGCCGAGCCGCTCGGCGCCACCTTCTCGAGAGGCCGCAGCGTGTCCGAGGAGTGCTCCGAACGCGCCATCGCCGCCTGCATGCTCCTTCGCCTCGGCGACCGCGAGAGCCTCGCCGCCGTCCGAGCGCTCGCCCAGCAGGCCAAGGGAGAGGACAAGGAAGCCCTGGACAAGGCGCTGCGCCGCTTCCTGCCCCAGCACGGGGAACGCGGCCGGCCCGATGCGCCGCGCCGACGCCAGCCGCAACCCACCCCCGATTGACCGGGCCGGCACAGCCGGGCTATAATCGCGGCGAGAGGAGCTACGGCTTGAGAGCCACGTCGTTGCTGTTCCGCGGACAGCGCGAGCTGCGTGCAGGACATGCGGAGAAGGCGGTCGAGCTGCTCGACGAGGCCGCCGCGGCGGCGCCCGACTCGCCGCACGTGGCGCTGCATCGCGCGCTGGCCCGAGCCGACGCCGGCGACCTCGACCAGGCCCTCGCCGACCTGGTGCACGCGGCCGAGCGCTGGCCCCGGGATGTCGTCTTCCCGCTCTTCCGGGGCGCGCTGCTCGTCGAGCGCGACCGCATCGACGAGGGGCTCGAAGCGCTGGCCTCGGCGCGCCAGCTCTCGCCCGACAACCGGCTCATCGACGCCTACCAGGCCCTGGCCGCCATGCGGCGCGGCGGCGTCGAGGGAGCGCTCCGACGACTCGCCGCCGCGGGCTACAGCGACAACCCCCGCGCGCTCGCGGCCATCCTGGCCGAGGTCGAGACCGAGCTGTTCCGCCGCTTCGGCACCGACACCGACGCCGCGCCGCCCCCACGCCCCGACGACCTGCCGCCGCCGGGCCGCTGGACCCGCCGCAAAAGAGCGCGGCGCCTGGCCGCCATGGGGCTCGACCGGCTCGAGCGCGGCGACCCCATCGCCGCCTGGCAGCTCCTGTCGCTGGCGGCCGAGAAGGACCCGTCGGAGCCCGAGGTGTTCGCCTACCTGGGCTGCGCCTGCTTCGACCTCGGCGACTACGAGCAGGCGCTCGGGCACTTCGAGCGGGTCGGCGACTGGTCGAAGGCGCTGGACATGGTGCACCTGCACCGCGGCGCGGCGCTCTACAAGCTCGGCCGCTGGGACGAGGCGCTCGAGGCGCTCGCCGCCGCGCAGGAGGCCGACGAGCTCGGCAGCTTCACGACCTGGATCCGCTTCTATCTCGGCCGCACGCTCGTCGCGCTCGGTCGGGGGGCCGAGGCGCAGGAGCACTTCGGCGCCTTCATTTGCCTCGAGGGCGACCTCGCCGTGGCGCGGCTGACCCAGGCCCGCGAGCTGCTCGGCCTCGCGGTGCCGGAGACGGCGCCCAAGGGCTTCGAGGTCGTCGAGGACGGCAAGACGGTGACGGTCGTGAAGCCCGCGATGCGCGAGGCCGTCGCCGCGAGGGAGCCGGCGCCGGGCGCAGGGGCCCCGAAGGCGGGGCGCGCGCCGCTCGAGCGTATCGCCGTGCCCGGCGGCGTCGGGCTCGTGCGCCACTGCCGCCGGGGCGGCCTGCTCGGCGGCGTGCTGGGCGGCCTCTACCTGGACGGGAAGCGGTTCCTGCGCGAGCTGGGCGTCGCCGACGCGCTCGTGCGGCGCGGCGTGCCCACGCCCGAGCCGCTCGCCGGCATCCGCCGCGAGGCGCTCCCGGGCCTCTACCGCGCCGAGATCGTGGTCCGCGAGGTGCCCGACGCGCGCGATCTCGCCGCGGCCCTGCGGGCGCAGCCCGAGCGCAAGGCCGAGCTCCTGGCCGCCGCGGCGCGCCTGCTCCGCCAGTGCCACGACGCCGGTCTCCTCCACCCCGACCTCAACGCCCGCAACATCCTGATCGCGCCCGACGGCGCGGCGCTGATCCTCGATCTCGACCGCGCCGAGCTGGCCGACGAGCTGTCCCTCGGCGACCGCCTGGGCATGGTCGCGCGGCTCTACCGCTCGCTCCACAAGCTCGGCCTCGCGCCCGAGCCCGTCGGCGACGACGACTGGGCCGCCTTCTACCGCGTCTATTCCGAGGACGACGAGACCCTGCGCAGCGAAGCCGAGCGCCTGCTGGCGCGCTGCCATCGCGAGCTGGAGCGCCACCGCCTGTGGTGGCGGGTGACGGGTCACCGGGCGCCGAATGCCAGATGACGGATGCCAGATGCCAGATGGCGCCGAGAAGCCGAGCCTGCCGCAGACGGGGCGCGTCGCGCTCATTCGCCTGAGCGCGCTCGGCGACGTGATCAACACGCTGCCCGCGCTCACGGCGCTGCGGCGCGCGCTGCCGAAGGCGCACCTGGCGTGGGTCGTCGAGGTCGCCTCGGCGGGGGTGTTGCGCGGGCACCCGCTGCTCGACGAGGTGATGGTACTGGATCGCAAGGGGTGGGCTGCGTCGGCGCGGCGGTTCCGCGGCATCGGGGCGGCGGCGGGCGAGATGGGCGGCTTCTTCCGTCGGCTTCGCGAGGCGCGCTTCGACGCGGCGATCGACTTCCAGGGCAACCTGCGCAGCGGCGTCGTGACGTTCCTCACCCGCGCCCCGCTGCGGGTCGGGCTGGCGCGCGGGGACGGCAAGGAGCTGAACCACCTCTTCACCACGCGCCACGTCGCGCTGCCCGGGGGGCCGGTGCACCGCGTCGAGCGCGGCCTGCGGCTGCTCGAGGGCATCGGGATCGACACGGCGGACGCGGCGCCCGTGGTGCCGGCGAGCGACGCGGACCGCGCGCGGGTGGACGCGTTCCTGGCCGATTGTCACATGGGCCGCGGGCAGTTCGCGGTCATCCACGCGGGGGTCAGTGCGTTCGGCCGCTACAAGCAATGGCCGAACGATCGGTGGGCGGCGGTGGCGAGCCGGCTGCGCGACGCGCTGGGCCTGTGCGTGGTGCTGACCCGCGGCCCCGGCCCTGGGGAGGCGGAGGGCGCCGAGGCGATCGCCCGGCGCGCCGCGGCCGACGCCGTCGTCGCGCCGCTCCTGTCGCTGACCGAGCTGGCCGAGCTGTGCCGCCGCTGCCGGCTCTTCCTGAGCGTGGACACGGGGCCCATGCACCTGGCCTCGGCGGCCGGCGCGCCCGTCGTCGCGCTCTTCGGGCCCAAGGACCCCGCCATCTACGGCCCCTACTTCGGGCGCTCGGCCGTCGTCGAGAAAGAGCTCGACTGCCGGCCCTGCACCCGCCGCTCCTGCGACGACGCCCGCTGCATGCTCGCCATCGAGCCCGACGACGTCATGGCCGCCGTGCGGCGGCTCATGCGCGATACGTGAGAAGGGGACCACGAGCCATGGCTATCCCGAGGACGTGCACGGCCGCCTACCTCGAGAAGGTCGGGACCATCGGCTTCCGCAGGGTCAAGACGCCGAAGCCGAGGGCCGACGAGGCGCTCGTCAAGGTCGAGGCCTGCGGCGTCTGCGGCTCCGACGTCCACTACTACCAGCATGGGCGGATCGGCGACTTCGTGGTCCGCAAGCCGCTCATCCTGGGCCACGAGTGCGCCGGCACGGTCGTCGCCGTGGGCCGGCGCGTCAGGAACGTCGAGCCCGGCGACCGCGTCGCGGTCGAGGCGGGGGTGACCTGCGGCCAGTGCGCCTTCTGCCGCGCGGGCCGCTACAACCTGTGCCCCGACGTCGTGTTCCTCGCCACGCCGCCGGTGGACGGGGCCTTCGTGCAGTACATCGCCCACCGCGCCGACTGGCTGTTCACGCTGCCCGACGGCGTGAGCTTCGAGGAGGGGGCGATGCTCGAGCCCTTCAACGTCGGGCTCTACGCCGCCACCCTCGCGGGGGTGACCGTGGGCCAGAGCGTGGCCGTGCTCGGCTCGGGCCCCATCGGGCTCACCGCCCTCCAGGCGGCGAGGGCCTACGGCGCCTCGACCCTCATCGCCACCGACGTCGTCGGGGCGCGCCTGCGCCTCGCCAGGAAGCTCGGCGCGCAGCACACGGTGAACGCGCGGCGCGACGACCCCGTCGAGGCCATCCGCGACCTGACCGACGGCCAGGGCGTGGACGTGGTGTTCGAGGCGGCGGGCGCCGTGGCGACGACCCAGCAGGCCGTGGCCGTGGCGAAGCGCGGCGGCGCCATCGCCCTCATCGGCATGGGAGCCGAGGCCCGCTTCGAGGTGCCGGTGATGGACATCATCGTCAAGGAGCTGCGGCTCACCGGCCAGTTCCGCTACGCCAACCTCTATCCCGCCGCCATCGCGCTCGTGGCCAGCGGCGCGGTGGACCTGCTGTCGATGATCAACCGCCGCTACCCCCTTGCCGGCCTGCCCGAGGCCATGGCCGCCTGCGCCCAGGGCGACCCGAGGGCGATCAAGACGATGATCGTAGACTTCTGACCGCCCGTGTCGGCCCTGCCCGCCCCTTGCAGTGACGGCGGGCGAGGGTCTATAATGGGCTCTCGGATGGCGGGCCCTGTCGTCCATCTCAGCGTGGAGCGAAGCCGGATGAAGAAGATCGCATCGCTCGCCTTCGTGGTGGTGGCGTGCGGGCCGGGGTGCGCCCCGCGGCCGGACGCGCCGCCCGGCGTGCGCTCGCTCAGGAGCCAGCGCCGCCGCGAGACCATCGCCCTGCCTGCCTGGACCCTCGACGTCGCCGAGGAGCTGGCCGACAACGCCGACCGCTACAGCCGCAAGACCCTGGTCATCGCTCGCGCATACCTCGACCCCAGGCGCCCCATCCGCAGGGACGGCAACACCGTGCGCTTCCCCCTGCGCGGCGGCGGCGCCGTCGCCGTCACCGCGGCCGACGTGCCCGCCTGGTTGCGGGGCTGGACGGGCGCGCCGCTCAAGCTCCGCGCCAGCGTCCACCCCCCGCGCCGCGACGTCGAGGGCCGGGTGGTCGAGGAGCTGCTGCTGCGCGCCAGGGCCATCGACTTCGCCCACCCTCTCGAGCTGACCCACGTCGCCATCGACGAGGAGCGCCGCCTGAGCGTCCGCGTCGAGAACTTCAGGGGCGAGCCCGCGACGGCGACCCTCGAGGGCCGCTTCTGCGACCTCGCGTTCCGCCAGCCGCTGGGCGTCGTCGCGCCGGGCGGCGTCGTCGAGGCTCGGGCGCTGGCGACGCTGCCGGCGGATCGCCCCTGGCAGGAGGTGGGGCCCGAGGCGCGGAGTCTGACGCTGCGCTTCGCCGACGGCTCGCGGGTGTCGGTGGACCTGGCCGCGTGGCTGCGGCCGCCCACTGAGGGCCTGCTCGACTGGGGCTACCGCCACAGCGGGACGAGCACGGCGGTGCTGGCACTGCCCAGGGACGTGCACGCGGCGGAGCTCGAGCGCTTCGCGGCGCTCGAGCTCCGCTCGTTCCTCCACCAGTTCACCGACGCGAACATCGAGCCGCGCGAGCCCGACGACCCGGAGCCGCTGCCCCGGCTGCCGCTGCTCGTGGTCGGCACGGCGGCGCACAGCAGGCTGGCCGCAACGCTCATCGGCGAGGCCGGCCTCGCGGCGCGCATCCAGTCCGTCGGGCCGGAGGGCTACGTGCTCAAGAGCCTGACCCACGGCGGGCGCCCGACGCTGCTGGTGACGGCGCAGACGGCGCGGGGGCTGGTGAGCGGGGTCTACAGCCTGCTGATGCGCTACGGCGTGCGGTTCAGCCTGAGCGGCTCGCGGCTGCCGGCGCGTGGGGGGTTCCGCGTGCTGGAGGTGGACGAGGCGACGGCGCCGCTGTTCGCGCGGCGTCGGCTGGTGGCGGTCGGCTCGGAGGCGGGGTGGACGAGGCGGTGGTCGCAGTGGGACTGGCTGGCGATGTTCGACGCGGCGGCGAAGAACCGCTTCAACGAGGTGGTGGTGCCGCTCGACGGGCTGGCCGCGACGTTCGCCTGGCAGCGGGGGACGTCGCGGGGGGCGGTCTTCCCGTTCGACATCGGCCCGTATGCGTGCGTGGCGGAGGCCTACGTGGCTCACCAGCGGGGCCTGGCGCTGGTGGCCGACGTGGCGCGGCGGCGTGGCCTGACGCTCACGTTCGCCCGCCACGACGCCGAGGGCAGGCTTCGCCGCGCGGCGCCGCCCGCGTGCCTGCGCCAGGAGGCGAGCGGGGTCGGCGAGGCCCTTGCCGTGCTGCGCGACGCGGGCGACCTGCTGAGCCTTCCGCGGGTGGGCGACACGGCGGCGGCGGTGGCTGCGGAGGCGGATCGCGCGGGCGCGGTGCTGTCGGTGCCCTACGGCCGCGGTGCGCGGTTCCGGGCCGGCTTCCTGGCGCGGTTCGCGTGGGATCGGGCGCTGACGCCGTCCGCCTTCTACGCGAGCTGGGCCTCGACGGTCGTCGAGGGCGAGGAGGCCGCGCAACTGGCCAGGGTGCTTGCGGCCATCGACGCACTGGGCGAGGACCTACTAGCTGTGGAGCATCCGCCCTTCGGCACGGGCGCGCCGCTCGTCCTGCCCGTCGAGCCGGACGACCTGCGCTGCGCGTGGGCGGCGCTCGCGCGGCGGGCGACGGACGCGAAGCTGGCGCCGCGGCTCGAGACGCTGCGGGCGCAGAGCCAGCGGCTGCGCGCGGTGCAGCGCCAGCTCGACCCGATCTACGCGGAGCTGCACGAGGCCCTCGGCGGCGTAACGGCGCCGTGGGAGGCGGCGGCGTTCGAGGAGGTGTCGGCGACGCGGCTAGCCGAGCGCATCACGCTGCGGGCGTACATGCTCCGGTCGCTGCTCGGCGCGCTCGCCTCGGTGCACGAGGGGACGCTGGCCTACTACGCGGGGCTGGCCGAGCCCGAGGACGCGCTGGCGCGCCTGCACGGGGCGCTCTCGAAGTATCGCAAGGCGCGGCGCATCCTGCTCTGGATCGCCGCCAGCGGCCGCTGGGCCGCGCTCGAGCCGACCCTGGCCCGCATGGCCGAGCGGCTCAACGGCCAGGCAAGGCTCCTGGCCGAGTGGCTCGGGCCCGCCGCCGAGGCCGAGACGTCCGTCCGCCTGCGCGCCCACGGCTCCGAGGCGATCATCCACCTCTTCCGCACGGCCGAGCGCAACGTCTACGCCGTCCACCGCCTCGACGGACACGAGACGGCACACCTGCGGCTCAACGCCGCCGAGGCGCGCCTCGTCCGCCGAGGCCAGCCGCCCACCACCCTCCGGGCCTCCGGCGGCGCGTTCCTCGTCGCCATCGACACCGTGCCGACCTACATCGTCACGCGCCGCGCCGCGTGGCCCGGCCAGCCGATGGAGTGAGCGGAAGAGCGGAACGGTGGAAGGGCGCAAGAGTGGCTGATCCGACGCTGTGTGAGAAGTGCGGCCGCTGCTGCTACGCCAAGCTGATCATCGACGGCGAGGTGGTCTACACGCCCTTCCCCTGCCCCCATCTCGACGAGCAGACGCGGCTGTGCAAGGCCTACGAACGGCGGCACGAGGTGAACCCGCACTGCCTGACGGTGGAGATGGGGGTGGCGCTGGGCGTGTTCCCCGCCGACTGCCCCTACGTGCGCGACCTGCCCGACTACGCCCCGCCCCGCATGGAGCTGACCGCCGAGGAGCGCGAGGCCTGCTCGCACCTGATCCTCGAGGCCCAGGACGCGGTGCGCGGGGCCGCCGCCCCATCGGGGCTCGAGCCGGGGGACGACGAGCCGGCGTGAGTGCCCCCCTGCCCCTCGGCGCCCGCCGCTGTCATCCACACCAGGTGTGGCGCCAGATGATCCTGAGCTCGCCGCCCTCGAGGCCGACGTCGATCCACCAGCCCGTATCTAGGTTCCAGTCGCGGACCTTGGAGCGGAAGCGGTCCTTGTCGGCGTCGGTGACGCTGCTGTAGAAGAGCTCGAGGACGTCGTCGCAGGCGCGCTCGGCGGCGCCGACGGCGCGGGTCCGCAGGACGTCGCCGTAGTAGTCGGCGATGCCCTTGAGCCGCTCGTGCTGGACCATGCAGTCGTGGGGGAGGTTGGTGAGGGGTCCCTTGGCGCCGTCGTAGACGATGTCGAGGACATTGTCGTAGAAGTTCTCGAAGCTGTCGCACAGGTAGCTGTAGATGGTGGCGGCGTCGGGCCGTCCGTGGGTCTTGTGGAAGGCCTCGCCGATGTCGGTGAAGACCTCCTTGGTGGTGCCGTCGGCCCAGGTGTAGGTGGGGAGGACGACCATGGGGATGCGCGAGCCGACGGCGACGACCTTGGCCCAGGAGTCGCCGGCGGTGATGGCCCTGCCCCAGTACTCCCGGGCCAGCCACGAGTCCTGGTGGCACTCGCAGTACATGTGCATCTTGGTGCCGCCGGGCCGCAGGGTCTGGCTCCGGTAGACGCCGGCGATCATGTTGACATAGGGGTGGACGACGGAGTCGGCGGCGAGGTGGGTGGCGTGGCCGAGGGCGTAGGCCATGGTGCGCTGGCGGCGGTAGACCTCGGAGTCGGGGAGCTTCTTGGCGACCTCGACGAGGTTGAGGAGGAACTCGCCCTGCTTGTTGTAGTGGAACACGTCGGCCCACTCGCTGACGCCTGCCGTGTGGGTGATGAACTTGCCGATGGAGTCGGCGTCGTAATAGAAGGGCAGATCGGGGCCGTTGGAGCCGAGGTAGACGAACTTCGAGACGCCCTCGTACTGCTCGACATCGTGCCCTCGGAAGAGCAGGTGGCCGTCCTTCTTGCCCTTGATGAAGCGCCAGGCCACGTCCTTCGCGACGGTCCAGTGGGCCAGTACGGCGGGCATGGGCCTCTCCCTAGCGTGCGGTGTGCACCTTGCGGGCTCCGTCCTTGACGTGGACGACCCCGTCCACGACGACGTCAAGGAGCCGGCGGCCGTCGGCGTCGAGCCGGATGAGGATCTTGTTGACCGCCGCCTCGGTGACCCGCATCTCGCGGACCACGCCCTCGAAGGTCTGCGAGCCGGTGAGGCATCGGTCGCCGAGGAACAGGTGGATCTGCGCGAGCTGCTCCTCGGTGGGGTAGGGCACGTCCCAGTAGGTGGCGTAGGCCTCGCCGGGGAAGCCTGGGCTGTACGTCTTGGTGACCCCCGACTTGTAGGCGCGCACGCACACGGTCTTGCCGGCCAGGATCTGTGGCAGGAGGCTGCGGGTGTAGAGGTTGCTGCTCTCCTTGACGACCTCCTGGGGGCGTGAGAAGGACATGTCGTGGGCGAAGCTCAGGAGGGGGTCGTGGCCGCTGTGGTGGCGGCCGATGGCGAACAGCGCCGTGGTCTGCGCCCCGCCCCTGGGGTCGATCTCCAAGCCCAGGGTGATGCGGCGCTGGGGGTTGTGGGGGTTGACGTGGTCGCGCGCGACGGGGGTGTCCTGCGGCGCGGGGGCCTGGGGCTGCTCGGCGTCGGGCTCGGGCATGGGTCGTCTCTCCTCAGCAGCCGTATTGCTTCGTCAGGAGCTTGCGCTCGTTCGGTTCGAGGTGGGCGACGGTGGTCTTGCGGTCGTCGCGCCCGCTGAGGGAGCGGGGGGCGTGCGCCATCTCGAAGAACAGCATCGCCTCGGTGGTGGGCTTGTCCTGCTCGCCTGTGCAGGCGCAGGGGCCGTAGCCGAGGTTGCCGAGCCGGCCCTGCTGGCCGGCGATCTCGTCGATGGGGTCGATGTGTCCGAGCAGGAGGCGGAAGAGGTCCTGCTCGGCGCCCGTGCCGACGGTGAGGGTGCCGGCCGTGGCGTCGGGCGGGATGCGCTGGCTGACGAGGCCGGCGCTCGAGGTGTTGCCCTGGGCGCCCCAGGTCCTGCCGCCGCCGCTGCGCTCGAGCTCGAGGGTGTAGGGCGTCCCGGCGCGCGGCTTGTCGAGGCGCTCGACGATCACCTGCAACCGCGTCCACTCGCGCTTGACCCGGAACACGTGCCACTTCTGCGGCAGCAGCACGTGGGCCTCCTTCGGCTCCAGCGGCGGGATGTAGACGCGGTCGCCAGGGTTCAGGATATAGCGGTCGCGCCCGGCCGACGCGCGGAGCTGGGCGTTGCGCGCGTGGTTCCAGATGGTGTTCCTGACCATGCCGTGGCCGGCGGCGATGCTGGCGATGCAGTCGCCTGGCTGCACCTCGTAGTCGCAGTCGTAGCTCGGCGAGCCGATGCGGCGGGGCACGGCCTCGACGCCGGCGGGGAGCGGGAATCGCTCGTCTCGCTGCGCCACGAAGTCCACGAGCAGCCAGCTCAGCGCCGGGAAGGTGGCGGCGAAGCTGTCGTGGCTGTACCGGACGTTGTCCAGCCGCGCGGACCCGAGCCCGTCGAGCTGGCCCTCCTGGCTCAACGCCCCGCGCTCCTGGGCCAGGGTGTAGCGCTCGTCGGGGATGGGCACATCGTCCTGGTCGATGAGCTGGATGCCGATCCAGTAGGTCCGCTGGTCGCGGGCGGGCGCGCCCGCGGCCTGTGGGCGCGCGGCGGGACCTGGCCCTGCTGCCTGGCCGGGCTGGCCGGGATGGCCTGCCGGCGCGCCGGCCTGCGGGCCGGGCGCGGGGCAGCGCTGCACGCCGTCGCCCACGCGCTGCCCGCGGTCGAAGCCGCCGCCGCTGCCGTTGCTCATCGCGCTGCGCCTCCCTGGGCTTCCGGCGCCCGCGCCTCGGGGCACCGGCGGGCCAGCACCTCGAGCCGGTCGATCCGCGTGCAGGGGGCGAGCTCGGGCTGGCGGAGGACCTCGCCCGCCCACGGGAACCGGGCGTCGGTGTCGAAGTCGGGCGAGAGCACGAACATGAGCTCGACGTAGCGGCAGACGTCGAGCTCGGCGACCAGGCCGTAGCCCGCCGCGCGCTCGACCCCTATTGCCACGCGCTCCCGCAGCGCCGCGTCGCCCATCTCCGCGCACGATTGCGGCCACCGAGCCCGCAGGTGCGCGGCCACCCTGTCCTCAAACTGCGCGGCCGCGTAGCGGTCCAGCGCGGCCATCTGCTCACTGCGGATCACGAGCATGGTGCACCCCGACCCTTAGACCCCGGGCGCCGCGGCGGGGCACGCCGCCCGCGATGCACGTACGTAGTAGGGAGCAGGGAAGCTCTCCCCATCCCTGAAGCTCGGCCCGACGTTACTGGTCGTCTATGTTGCCTCGGCGCTGGCCTCTTGTCAAGGACCGGCGCCGCAGGCCGCGAGCCGCGAGTGCGCCGAGGCCGAGCAGCGCCACGGTGGCGGGCTCGGGGATGACGTCGCCATTGCCCTCGAGAAGCTCGCGGGTGACGAGGATGGCGGAGGCGATGTTGAGGATCTTCTCGCCCTCGTCCGGGGGCGTGTAGATGTGGAGCTCGTTCGCCGTGTCGTCGAGGTGGGCGGCGACGTCGAGGAGCTCGAAGTCGAAGTAGCTGACCTCGGGGTGGTCGGTATGGTCGATGAACTCGCTGGGCTCGGAGGCGTCGGCGAGGTTGTCGGTGCCGTCGAGGCGGTAGCCGTTGAACTCGGCCCAGTCGAGCTGGTCGACGTTGCCGTGGGTGTAGGCGAGCACGAGGTCGGCCTCGTAGGGCTCGGTGAGGGTCACGGGGCTGAAGCCGACCATGCGATGGGTGAGCTCGGGCACGTACTCGCGAAGGCTGCCGTAGCCCTCGGCGATCTGGTAGCTCAGGGTGTAGTCGGTCGGCGTGTCGTAGGCCATCACGAGCTCCCAGTGGTAGCAGCGGCCGTCGAAGAGCGGGTCCGAGGGGTCCGCGGTCGGCTGGGGCTCGATGTCCATCTCCACCTGGTTCGTCTGGCCGAGCAGGACCTTGTCGGTCACGTCGAAGCAGGTGAGCCACATCCCGGCGCCGGCGCCATAGACGCTGACGCCGCTGGCGTCGTGGACGGGGTTGGCGTCGGCCTCGCTGCCGAAGATCAGCGGGTCGAGGGCCTGGCCGTTGACGGACAGGCCGAGGAGGGCCTCGTACTCCGCCCTGCCGCCCCACCAGCCGATGCTCAGGCGCGCGTAGCGCACGGCGTCGCCGGCGGGGAGGTCGAACGAGAAGTCGGGCGCGATGACGAGCTCGTCGTTGATCCCCTCCGTCTTCGTCGTGAACATGCCGCCGCGGCCGACGTGCAGCGCCGCGTTGGTCAGGCCGTATCGCGCGCGGAGCACCTCGAGGTCGTAGCCGCCATACTGGTAGCCCCCGTGCGCCGCCGCGGCGAGGGTCAGGGCGAGGAGACAGAGGCTGCGGGATCGCATGGACATGCCCTCCATGACATGTGGACGGCGAGCGCGCTGGCTCGCCTGGCTGCCGTGTGGTGTTGGGGAAGCTGTGCGGCGACCCTCGCCGCGCGACTCAGTGGGTGTACCTGCCCAGTGCCCACAGGTCCTTGGTCGTCCGCCTCAGGTGCTCGGCGTGGCCGTCGAAGAAGCCCGCCGCGAAGCGACCCCTGTGGCGGTAGGCCACGTGCTGCACCGGGTCGTGCCACCGCACGCCGCTGCCCACGTAGTAATTGCCGCCCTTGGAGTCCGCGAGCAGGATCGTGCGCGAGGGGGTCTCCACCTCCGACGCCTGGATGCCATACCACAGACACCGGCCGCCGAAGTTGTAGACGTTCATCCCGTAGGACACCACCAGGTCGGGGTCCCACGGGTTCGGGATGTGGGCGCTGGACGGACAATCGTAGACCTCGATGCTGTTGACGTAGTCCTTCAGCGCGTCCATCCACCGCGTGCGCCCGGTCCACACGGCGGGGTACCAGTCGCGGTTGTCCTCGCGGTAGAGGTCGGTCGCGAGGCTGAACTGGCGGAGGTTGCCCATGCACTTGGTGCACCGGGCCACCTCGCGGCCCGCGCTCAGCAAGGGCAGCAGCATGCCCGCCAGGACGCCCACGGCGCCCATGACCACGAGCAATTCGGTGAGGGTAAAGGCACGCCGTCTGCGGCCAGGGGTGCGCATCGCTCTGCACCTCGCACTACGGGGACGCCGCGTCAGGGCCACCGTCCGCAGTAGCCACGGGGTTTTGAGGCACGGACGGCGGCCCGTCGCGCTCAGCCGCCCGAGGTTCAGAGAAGACGCGCGAAGCCTAACAGAGCCGGAGGCTCACGTCAATAGGCAATCTCCCCAACTTCTTCGCTCATCGCTGCTTACAAAGCCGCGATTCGCGAAAAGCAGACGAACACCTTTCCCCCCACCCACTCCATGTTGTGATCCAATGCAAACCGTGGGCCACATGGTGCCCCGGATCCGAAAAATCGTAACTTAAGCCCTTTTCACGATTTGCACCGATGTTTTTTTCGGACTCCGGCACCCGCCACGCCACCCATGTTGACGATCGTCAACATGCGCGCGGGCCTCCAGCCCGCACCCGCGCCGTAACGCATTGAGAACACGCTGTTTACGTCCACAAGCGGCGCGCTGCCGTTTGGCAACATGCCATGCCGCCCAATCAACAGGCCCGCTCGGCCCGCGCGCGGCACTCCGCGGCCGCCAAAATGCGCGCTTGCGCGCGCGCTTCCCCGCCGCTAGAGTCCACCCCGACCCTCGAGCCGGCAACACCACAATGCGAGAGGAGCGATGATGGCGAGCCACTCCAGGCGCCGTTTCCTCAGGTCGCTCGCCTGCGGCGGTCTCGGGCTGGCGCTATCGAAGGCCCAGGGCGCCCCCGCGGCCCGGCAGCGGCCGAAGCCCCATGTCGTGATGATCGTCATCGACGACCTCAACGACTACGTCACCGGCATGGGCGGGCACCCGCAAGCGAAGACGCCGCACATGGCACGGCTGGCGGCCTCGGGGGTACAGTTCCGGCGGGCCTACACCAACAATCCCGTCTGCGCGCCGTCGCGCGGCAGCTTCTTCACAGGCATCTACCCCCACACGTCCCGCCTGATCCACTTCGGCAAGTGGTATGAGAACCAGGTGCTGATCGACTCGATGACGCTGCCCGAGCACTTCCGGGCCAACGGCTACCGCACGATGGGCACAGGGAAGCTGCTGCACCACTGGCGGCCGCACGTGTGGGAGGAGTTCGGCCACCGCGCCAACTACAGCCCCTTCGCCTACGACGGCAAGCAGTTCGTCGGGCACCCGTCGGTGCCGGAGCCGTTCCGCTCGATCGGCGCCGTCGATGGGTCCTTCGCGCCCCTGTCCGACGTCCCGTCCGTGCCGAAGAGCAAGGATGCGCCGGGCCACACCGGCTGGATCGACGTGCCGAACTGGAAGACGCGGCGGCCCCTCCGCTACGTCAGCGAGGACGACCGCGACCCGCTGCCCGACGAGCGCTGCGCCCAGTGGGCCGTCGAGAAGATTCGCAGCCTGGCCCGGCAGAACGACGGCAGGCCCTTCCTCCTCGGCGTCGGCTTCATCCGCCCCCACACGCCGCTCTACGCGCCCAAGCGCTTCTTCGACATGTTCCCCCTCGAGGACATCCAACTGCCCGTCATACAGCCCAACGACGCAGCCGACACCCACTACAAAGACGTCTTCACCATGAAGCAGAAGGGCCCCGCTACTTCCAGCTCCTCAAGCAGTCCTATCCCACCCTCGAGGAGGGCCTGCGGGTCTACGTGCGTGCCTACCTGGCCTGCGTCGCGTTCGTCGACGAGCAGGTCGGCAAGGTGGTCGATGCGGTCGACCGCAGCCCGTTCCGCGACAACACCATCATCGTGCTGACGAGCGACCATGGCTACAACCTCGGCCAGAAGGACTACCTCTTCAAGAACTCGCTGTGGGAGGAGAGCGGGCGGGTGCCGCTCATCATCCGCGCCCCAGGCGTGACCCAGGCGGGCGCCGTCGTCGAGCACCCCGTGTCGCTGATCGACATCTACCCGACCCTCGCCGACCTGTGCGGCCTGCGAGGCGACACCCGCAAGACCGCCAAGGGCGCGCCCCTCGACGGCCACACCCTGAGGCCCTTCCTCGTCGATCCGCAGGCAGGCACGTGGGACGGCCCCGAGGCGGCGCTCACCGTCATCAAGGCCGACCAGCGCCCCAGCGAGAAGCCACACCTCCATCACTACTCCGTCCGCACGCGCCGATGGCGCTACACGCTCTACAACAACGGCGACGAGGAGCTCTACGACCACGACGGCGACCCGCGCGAGTGGACCAACCTCGCCGCCGAGGCACGCTGCCAGCAGGTCAAGGCGGGCCTCAAGGCCCAGCTCTTCCGCATGACCGGCAGGCAAGGCAGCTAGCGGCGCGCGCGGCACGTGTCGACCCACCCCCACAGGCGACGAGAGGAGCGCGGATGCGCACGGTGCCCGATCGCTGGCGCTGGTTCCCCGAGCCCGCCACGCTCGGCCTCCTCGCCCTCCGGCGCCGCCCTCGCCGCCGCCCGGCGCCGCGGTAGCGCCCCGCCGTCTCCTCCGACCCCGACGTCTCCGCCGGGGCCCGGCTCCTACCGTCCGGTAGGAAATCAAGTCTGTGACCTCGCCGCTCGCCACTCTTCTCGACCGCGCCGAATCGGACTCGGGGGGCGCGCCGGTTCGGACATTGTGAACTCCTTCACAAACGGGCTCGGATCAGACGGCTGGAGGGCTGGATGGGTGCATGCATGGCCCCCGGAACCGCCCTCCGGAGCCCCCGGATGGCCGTATCCTCGCCTCCCCACCGATCCGAATCGGACATCGGCCGCGCCGAATCGGACATTGTGAAATCCGGCACAAGGGGGGCGGATGGGAGGGGTGGAAGGGTGGAAGACCGGGAGAGCGGACGGCTCGCGGGAGTCCGCCCGCCGAGCCCCCGCGCCCCGACGCCTCCTCGCCCTCTTCCTCGCCCCGCCCCCCTGCCCACTTCCCCGTGACACTCGACACA
>CBFDBL010000041.1:0-18523 GCA_965603035.1 uncultured bacterium | reverse complement strand
GGCGCCCGCAAGCTCACTGACGGCGTAGCCGTTTCGCGAGGTGACGGTTTCGCTGTGCCCCGCCGGGGCTGGTGGCAGGGAGCTGTCACCCCCTCCTGTGCCCGTCCGGGCCGCGGCTCGGCTCGCCGGTGGCTCGCGTCGCCTTGTGCGAAGGGCATGCGGGCTGTCGGTCGCAAGGGGTGCGGCGCTTGCGAGTCGGCCTGAGCGGACCGCCGAGGCAGAGCATCGCCTTTGCAGAACGCGGGCAGGCGCGTCCCGCGACGGCACGCGGCCGCTGACAGAGCGTGGCCCAGAGCCATGGTGCCCGCGTCAAAGCCGTCGGGGCTGACTGCCGCAGACCCCTTGCCTCATCGCCCCCGGCGTCCGCGGGCCACGGAAGGCGGGCCGCGGGACTGGTGGGGCCTTTTGCATTACTTATGCAGAGGTCACTAACACGACAACGCTAGATCGCGGAAGGCCCGCGTAAGCGGTCATTCCGAGTGGAGCGTGCCCGCCGCCGCGGCGGGACGCGCAGCCGAGGAATCTCTCTTCCTCCGCACCGATGGAAAGAGAGGTGCCTCGACAGGCTCGGCATGACCCCGAGGGGCAGCGTCCTGCCCATGTGCCTTGCTCTGCTGCACTTACGCGGAGATCCCGGTGCGCGATCTAGCGTTGTCGTGCTAATCAGTGTCAGGCACTGATTAGTGGGAAGCTGTGCCACCGGTCCTGGTAGGACATTCCTCTGTGCGGGGATCCATGGCGACGTCCCGGCCGCAGGACGCGGAGACACCCCGGACGGCGCCGCGACCGCGAGCCATAGTTCCACACTTGCGCAAGTGTGGAATCAGCTGGTCGGCCTCCAGCGGACAGCGCGGGTCGCCGTTGCGGGCGACGGAGCCCCGCCGAAGAGATGTCCGAGCGCCTGCTCTGGAACCGCATCAAGCACCGTGGCACGGGCATCCTGCCCGTGGCCCACAGGCTGGAAGCCTGTGCCACCGGTCCGGGTAGGTGCCCCACAGGCTGGGAGCCTGTGCCACAGGCCCGGGTAGGACTTTGCCTGTGCGAACACCGATAGCCCCCGCCCTCTCCCCGCGCCAGTTCCCGCCCTCTCCCGGCGGGAGAGGGCGAGAGATACGACAAGCGAGAGGCTCGTCGCTACGGTCGAGCGGCTCTGTGCAACAGGGGTCGGGGTCCCGGCCCGCAGGAAATCGAGGACGAGGACGAGGACGATCGAGGAGGCCCAGCCGTGGGCCCCTGGATCGGGGGTGAGACTCGGCCGTGGCGGGGACGTTGACTTTTGGCGAGCGCGTGGGTATACTGGGATTTCGGACACGGATGGTCGGTGCAGGTTCTCAGAGGACGGGGCGATGGGTGGATGGCGGCGATGTGCGTGTGCGCTGGCGGTGGCGTGCTGCGCGCTGTGGGTGGGTGGGGCGCGCGCCCTGGCGGCGGAGCCGGGCGAGAGCCTGGAGGCGGCGAAGAAGGCCTACGATCGCAAGGACTACGGCCGCGCGGCCAGCCTGTCGCGGCGCCTGGTGAGGCGGCACCCCGAGACGGCGGAGGCCGAGGAGGCGCACCTGGTCTGGATCGACGCGCTGGTCGAGCAAGCCAAGTACGTGAAAGCCTACGAGACGTGCGAGCGCCTGCTCGACAACTACCCCCGCTCGCGGCACCGCGCGGCGGCGCTGCGGCGCGAGCTGAAGGTCGGCGACGCGATGACCCGCGCCGAGCTCGACCTCTACGTGCTCCGGCTCTCCCGGCTGGCCGAGGGGGTGAATGTGCTCGAGCAGATCGTCGCGCGCGCGCCCTTCGGCCCGCTGGCCGACGACGCGGTGCTGACCATCGCCGACGCCTACCTGCGCGCCGGCAAGTACGAGGAGGCGCGCGAGCAGTACGACCGCCTGCTCCGCAGCTACGCCGACAGCCCGCTCGGCCTGCGCGCGCGAGTGAGCAGGGCCTTGTGCAACTACCGCCTGAGCAGCGAGGCCGCCTACGACACGGCGCCCGCCGAGCACGCCAAGCGCGAGCTCGAGATCCTCGCCAAGGTCTCCGGCGACGAGGAGATGGCCCGCCGCGTCGGCGAGATGCGAGACCTGCTGGCCCAGGGCGACTACTCGACGGGCCTCTTCTACGTGGCCCGCGGCAACTTCGAGGGCGCCGCACGCTACATGAAGGCCGTCCTCGCCAAGTACCCCAAGTCCGAGTTCGCGGGCCGGGCACAGCGCATCATCGCTGAGATCCGCGCCGCCCAGGACGAGGAGTAGGCATGAGGAAGCTCGCCGCCGCCGTCGCCGTCTGCGCGCTTGCCGGGTGCGGCTACCGCACGCGCTTCGACCTGCCGCCACACATCCGCACCTTCTCCGTCGCCACCTTCACCAACCGCACCCTCGAGCGCAACCTCGACTTCGAGTTCACCCAGGCCCTGGTCCGCGAGATCCACGCCAAGACCCCGCTGCGCGCCGCGCCGCCCGGACAGGCCGACCTTGCGGTCACCGGCGAGATCGACGAGCTGGCCCGCGAGGTCCTGCGCCGCAAGCGCGGCGACCGCGACGACGAGGAGGATCGGCTCGAGCAGAAGAGCGAGATGCGCCACCGGCTGTACGTGAACGTCACGATGGTGGACCGGGCGAAGGGGGTGACGTTCTTCGAGGGCCGCCGCATCACGCGGCGGGTCGAGCTCCGCCTGCACAGCGGCGAGACGGCGCGCATGGCGCGCGACGAGCTGGTGCGCGAGCTGGCGCGCCGCGTGGTGGGCCTCGCCTTCGAGCGGTGGCCCGCCCGGGCCATGGTGGCACCTGCCCCTGGCGGATTAAGACCGCAACCGCCGCCCCCCCCGACCCGACCGCGAGGAGGAGCGGCCGCGCTTCGGACGCGGGCTCCTGATCTGGCTCGTCGTCATCGCCGTGGTCATCCTGCTGGTCAGCCTCGATCCCGGCCGCATGGGCCGCGCCTTCAGCAAGGACGCCCCTTCGTTCAACCAGGTGCTCGAGGCCGTCGGCCGGGGGCAGGTCGAGGGCCTCGTCGTCCGGGGCGAGAGCCTCAAGGTCAAGCTCCGCGAGGGCGCGCCCCAGGAGACCTTCCCCAGCGACGAGTTCTCCATCCCCATCAGCCCCTTCGTCACCGAGCTGCTCACCAAGCGGGTCAACGAGCACAACGCCGAGAAGCCCGAGCAGCACGTGGACATCGACTTCGAGAAGACCAGCACGCTGCTGATGAACCTGGTGAGCATGCTGCCGTGGATGCTCCTGTTCGTGCTGCTCTACTGGATGCTGATGCGGCAGTTGCGGGGTGCCAGCTCCGGGGTGTTCAGCTTCGGCCGCAGCCGTGCCAAGGTGGTGAGCCCGGAGCAGACGAAGATCACCTTCGACGACGTGGCCGGCATCGACGAGGCGAAGCAGGAGGTGGTGGAGATCATCGAGTTCCTCAGGAACCCCGAGAAGTTCCGCCGCCTCGGCGGGCGGGTGCCTCGGGGCGTGCTGCTGGTGGGCCCGCCGGGGAGCGGGAAGACGCTGCTGGCGAAGGCGATCGCGGGGGAGTCGGGCCGGCCGTTTTTCAGCATCAGCGGCTCGGACTTCGTCGAGATGTTCGTCGGGGTGGGCGCCTCGCGGGTGCGGGACCTGTTCCGCCAGGCCAAGGAGCACGCGCCCTGCATCGTGTTCCTCGACGAGATCGACGCGGTGGGCCGTCGGCGCGGCACGGGACTGGGCGGGGGCCACGACGAGCGGGAGCAGACCCTCAACGCCATCCTGGTCGAGATGGACGGCTTCGGCACCGACGCCGGCGTCATCCTCATCGCTGCGACCAACCGCCCTGACGTGCTCGACCCCGCCCTCCTGCGGCCCGGCCGCTTCGACCGCCGCGTCATCGTCGATCAGCCCGACGTCAAGGGACGCGAGGCCATCCTCAAGGTCCACGCCCGCAACGTCAAGCTCGACGACGACGTGGACCTCAAGGTCATCGCGCGCGGCACGCCCTACTTCTCGGGCGCCGACATCGAGAACCTGCTCAACGAGGCCGCACTCCTCGCCGCTCGGCGCAACCTGCCCGCCGTCACCATGGCCGAGCTCGAGGACGCCCGCGACAAGGTGCTCTGGGGCCCCGAGAAGAAGAGCCGCGTCATCGCCGAGGAGGAGAAGCGCCTCACCGCCGTCCACGAGACCGGCCACGTCGTCGTCTCGAAGCTCCTGCCCGACGCCGAGCCCGTCCACAAGGTCTCCATCATCGCCCGGGGCATGGCCCTCGGCGCGACCATGTACCTGCCCGAGAAGGACCGCTACATCATCCCGCGCAGCCGCATGCTCGGCGAGATCGTCTCGCTGCTCGGGGGCCGCGCCGCCGAGCAGCTCTTCAGCGAGGACATCACGTCCGGCGCGCAGAACGACTTCCAGCGCGCCACCCACATCGCCAGGATGATGGTCTGCCAGTGGGGCATGAGCGAGAGGCTCGGCCCCATGAGCTACACCGACAATGAGGAGCACCTGTTCCTCGGCCGCGAGGTCACCAAGGTCAAGAGCGTCAGCGAGGCGACCGCCGTCGTCATCGACGAGGAGGTCCGCCGCATCATCGACGAGTGCTACGACAAGGCCGTCGAGCTCCTCGACACCCACCGCGACGCCGTCCACCGCATGGTCGACGCCCTCATCAAGTACGAGTGCATCGACCGCGACGAAGTCGACACCCTCATGGACGGCGGCACGATCGACCGCCCCGAGAACCACGAGGACGACGACCCGCCCAGCACGCCCGACGAGGCCGGCGGCCTCAGCGACGGCGGCGACGAGCCCGACGAACAGCCCGAAGCGCCCGAGCCGGCCTAGGCCGTCTCTTCTCCCGCAACGCGCTGGCCCATCGGCCCGGCTTCTGCCTTTCAGCCTCGTCCCCCTGCTCCCGCGGGGGGCGGGGCGCTGGACGCTCCTGCGTCCTCTCGCTCGGCTCAGGTCGTCCCCGCGCAGGAGCAGGGGGACGAGCCCCGGTTGGGGCGGCGGGTGCCCGTGAGCATCTACAAGGCCTGCGACATCCGCGGCGTCTATCCCGACGAGCTCGACGAGGCGCTCTATGCCGACCTCGGGCGCGCGATGGGCACCGTGCTGCGCGAGCGCGAGGCCAATCCGCGCGTCGTCGTTGGCGGCGACGTCCGGCTCAGCACGCCCACCCTGCGCGCCGGGTTGCTCGACGGGCTGACCGCCACGGGCTGCCACGTGGCCGATCTCGGCATCGTGCCGACGCCCGTCGTCTACTTCGCCGCGCGGGCGCGCCACGCCGACGGGCTCGCCATCGTCACCGCATCGCACAATCCGCCCGGGCACAACGGCCTGAAGCTCTGCCTCGGGCCGCTGCCCGTCACGCCCGACGAGATCGCCCGGGTCGCGGAGCTCGCCAGGGGCGGGCCCTTCGCCTCGGGCCGCGGCAGCGTCGAGGCGGTCGCCGTCGAGGCGGACTACGTCGGCTTCCTCACCGCGTCGGCGCAGCCGGGCGACGGCTTCCGCGTCGTCCTCGACTGCGGCAACGGCTCCAGCTCGAGCCTGGCGCCGCGGGTGCTCCGCCAGCTCGGCTACGAGGTGGTCGAGCTCTTCTGCGAGCCCGACGGCACCTTCCCCAACCGCTCGCCCAACCCCGCGCTGCCCGAGAACCTCGGCGCGCTGCGCGACGCGGTGCGCGCGAGCGGCGCGGGCATCGGGCTGGCGCTCGACGGCGACGGCGACCGCGTGGCCATCGCCGACGACGCCGGCCGCTCGCTCACCGGCGACCAGGGCATCGTGCTGCTCGCCGCGCACACCGTCGGGCCGGGCGACAAGGCGGTGTGCGACATCAAGTGCTCGCGCGCCGTGCTCGACGCCATCGAGGCCCGCGGCGCGGCGCCGCTGCTCGAGCGCTCGGGCCACGCCTTCATCAAGACCCGCATGATCCGCGAGGACGCGCGCTACGGCGGCGAGCTCAGCGGCCACTTCTTCTACCGCGAGCTCGGCGGCGGCGACGACGGCCTCTACACCGTCCTGCGGCTCGCCGAGCTCGCGAAGGGCTCCGCGCGCCCCGTCTCCGCCGTCGTCGATGCCATGCCGCGCTACGCCATCACCCCCGACGTCCGCCTGCCCTACGACCGCCCCGACGGCGCCGAGCGCCTCGACCAGCTCGCCGCGGGGGCCGACGGCGACGTCACCCGACTCGACGGCGTCCGCGTCGCCTATGCCGACGGATGGGGCCTCGCGCGAGTCTCCGTCACCGAGCCGCTGCTCACGTTCCGCTTCGAGGCCTACACGGGCGCGGCCCGCGCCATCGCCGAGCGCTTCCTCGCCCCGGCGCCCGACCTCCGCCGCCAGGTCCTTGAGCGGCTCGACGCACTGGAGAACGAGGGCGCCAGGGAGTGATCGACGCGGCGGGAGCCCACCTGCGAAGCGAACGGGACCCATACGTCCCATAGGTCCTATAGGTCCTATCCGCATCTGGAGCAGACTCGCGATGAGCCGAGCCCGACGAACGCCTCTCCTCCTGCTCGTCCTGGTCGCGCCGGCTGCGGCGTGGGCCGCGGAGGGCGCCGACGCCGACTACGAGGCGGCGCTCGAGCGCCTGGTCGGCGAGAAGCACTGGTACGGCATCTACCTCCAGGGCCAGAAGTCCGGCTACGCCCTGATGGAGGCCGGCGAGGCCGAGGCCGAGGGGAAGAAGGCCATCGAGTTCAGGCTCCGCGCCCGCATCAAGATCACCGCGCTCGGGCAGAAGCAGGACCTGCGGATCGACGAGAGCCGCGTCTACCTGCGCTCCGGGCCGGTGCATCGCATCGCCACGCGCTTCTGGACCGAGGCGAGCGACGTCGAGGTCTCCGCGGTCGTCCGCGGCGACAAGCTCGTCCTCAACTCGCGCATGGGCGCGCTGACCAGCCAGAAGGAGCTGCCCGCGCCCACCGAGTCGCTCCGCGACGCCGTCGCCGCCGATCGCCTGGCACAGCCCGATGCCAAGATCGGCGACAGCGTGACCATCCGCCAGTTCGAGCCCACCATGCAGAAGGAGTTCGACGGCGTCCTCACCCTCAAGGGCCGCAAGGAGATCACCTTCAACGGCGTGCCCACGAAGGTCGCCATCATCGAGATGGCGCTCCCCGCCATGGGCCTCCGCTCGTCCATGTTCGTCAACGAGCAGGGCACGCCGCTCGAGCTCACCGTCGCCCAGATGTTCACCCTCCGACTCGAGCCCGAGAAGCAGGCCAAGGACATCCGCTACTCCAGCGACCTCATCCGCATGGGCTGCGTCAAGCTCGACCCCCACCCCAGGAACGTCCCGGCCATCAAGGCCATCCGCTTCCACATCACGGGCATCGACGACCCCAAGCTGCTCCTCGACGACGCCCGGCAGACCTGGACGCGGCAGGCCGACGGCAGCCACGTCGTCGCCTCGAAGGTCCCGGCCTTCGAGCCGAAGCAGACGGCGACGCTGCCCGTGGACCGCGCGCAGTTCGCCGACGAGCTGGCGCCCAGCCTGTTCGTCCAGAGCGCCGACGAGCGGGTCGTGAAGCTGGCGAAGCAGCTCGTCGGCGAGGAGCGCAACGCCTGGGAGGCGGCTCGGAAGCTCAACGGCTGGCTGTACAAGAACATCCGCAAGGTCGGCACGGCCGCGCTCTCGAACGCCGTCGAGACGCTCGAGAGCAAGCAGGGCGACTGCTCCGAGCACACCGTGCTGTTCGTCGCGCTCGCCCGCGCGGCGGGCATCCCCGCGCGAGAGGTCGCCGGCGTGACGGCCATCGAGGGAGGCGAGGGCCTGTACTATCACGCCTGGCCCGAGGTCTGGGTCGGCCGCTGGGTCGCCATGGACCCCACGCTCGGGCAGGACGTCGCCGACGCCACGCACATCAAGTTCGCCGAGGGCGGTGCCGACCAGCTCTTCCGCATCGTCGCCCTCTTCGGCCGCATCCAGGCCAAGGTCCTCGACCCACCGTCCCAGCCATAGCCCACCCGATCCACGGCTCCCGCACCGGCCCCCCTCTCCCCTCGGGAGAGGGGAGCGGGGATCGCGCCGGGTTCCCTCTCCCCACGGGAGAGGGTTAGGGTGAGGGGCGAGCCGGGGCAGACTCCCGCAACGTTGGCCCCGTGGTCTCAGGCCCCTCACCCCGGCCCTCTCCCGTTGGGAGAGGGGAGAGCGGATCGCGCCGGGTTCCCTCTCCCGTTGGGAGAGGGAGAGTGGAAAGGGAAGACACCTGGAGTCTTTTTTCGAGGGAGTCTTTTCCCGACATGCCGGCGCTCGCGCCGCGGGGCAGGCTCGCGGATGACGGGGGTCAGCGTCGGATGAGGCCGAGGAGGACTTCGATGCCCCGCTCGATGGTCTCGTCGGAGGCGGGGTAGGCGATGCGGAAGTGGGTGTCGCGCTCGGAGAAGACGCCGCCGGGGATGACGAGCAGGTTGCGGCGGATCGCCTCCTCGACGAACTCCATGCCCGTGCCCCAGGGTGTCTTGGGGAAGATGTAGAAGGCGCCCTCGGGTTTGGTGACCTCGTAGCCGGCGTCCACGAGCCCCCCGTAGATGAGGTCGCGCTTGCGGCGGTAGGCCGCCATCTGCTCGGCCACGTCGACGTCGAGCGCGGCGACGCCCGCCTTCTGGGTGAACGAGGGGGCGCACACGAAGGTGTACTGCTGGAGCTTGGTCATCTGCTGGACCACGTCGGGCGGGCCGGCGGCGTAGCCGAGCCGCCAGCCGGTCATGGCATAGGTCTTCGAGAAGCCGCCGAGCAGCAGCGTCCTGTCGGGGCACATGCCGGCGAGCGACGTGCAGGCGCCGTCGTAGGCGTAGGCGTCGTAGATCTCGTCGGAGAGCAGCAGGACGTCGCGGTCGCCGACCACGTCGGCCACCATCGCCAGCTCCTCGGGCGTGTAGACCGCGCCGGTCGGGTTGCACGGGCTGTTGAGGATGATGAGCTTCGTGCGATCGGTGACGAGCGGCTCGAGGGCCTCGCGGCGCAGGCGGAAGTCGGGGTAGGTGTCGAGGAACACGCAGGTGCCGTCGCAGAGGTGGACGAGGTGCTTGTACATGACGAAGTAGGGGTCTGGGAAGATCACCTCGTCGCCGGGGTTGACGGTGGCGAGCAGCGCGAGCAGGAGTCCGCCCGAGGTGCCCGAGGTGATGAGCAGTCCCTCGGGCTCGTAGCCGCGGGTCTCGGCGAGCAGAGCGCGGACGCGCTCGTGGAGCTCGGGGATGCCCTGGGTGACGGTGTAGCGGTTGAAGCCGCTTCGTATCGCCTCGATCGCCGTGTCCTTCACGGGCAGGGGCACGTCGAAGTCGGGCTGGCCGATGCTCAGGTTGATCGGGTCCTTCATCGTCGCGACGAGGTCGAAGATCTTGCGGATGCCCGAGGCATCGATGCGGCCCACACGGTCGGACAGCATGGCGGTGCTCCTTGCGATCGAGGTTCCCGGAGCATCCTATGATAGCGGCGGGCGACGCGCTTTGCAATGCGGACGGCCTCCCCGGTACAATGGTGGCTCAGGGCCGCAGTCGCATGCCACCGGAGTCCCCGCACCTATGCCCCGCACCCGCACCGCGATGGCCCTCGCTGCCCTGCTCGCAGCGGCTCCCAGCCTCCGCGCCGCCGACTGGCCGCAGTGGCGCGGCCCCCGCCTCAACGGCTCGACCACCGAGACGGGCCTGCCCGCGCGATGGAGCCAGACCGAGAGCGTCGCCTGGGTGACCCCCATGCCCGGCCCGAGCGCCGCCACGCCCATCGTGTGGCGCGGCCGCGTGTTCGTCACCACGCCCGAGCCTGCGACCAGCCAGGTCGTCGGCCTCTGCCTCGACGCCGACAGCGGCAAGTCCCTCTGGCGCGTCGCGCTCGGCAGGAACCGCCGCGTGCCCGGCCGCAACAACATGGCCTCCCCCTCCGCCGTCACCGACGGCGCGACCGTCTGGTTCTACACCGGCGCGGGCGACCTCGTGGCCTGCGACTTCGCCGGCCCCGTGCGCTGGCGGCGGCAGCTCCAGAAGGACCTCGGGCCCTTCGCCCTCCGCTACGGCTACAGCTCGAGCCCGCTGCTCTACGAGGGCCGGCTCTACATCCCGGTGCTGCGCGGCCGCGAGGGCGGCGGCGCCCAGGGCCCGCTCGACTCGCTGCTCGTCGCCATCGACCCCGCGACCGGCAAGACCCTGTGGAAGCAGGTCCGCGACAGCGACGCGACCCAGGACTCGCGGCACGGCTACATCACGCCCATCCCGTTCGAGGCCCATGGGCGCAAGGAGATCGTGCGGCCCGGCGCCGAGTACGTGACGGGCCACGACGCCGCGACGGGCGAGGAGCTGTGGCGATGGGAGTTCAGCCCCCACGACCGGCGGTCGCGCCAGCGGGTCGTGCCCTCCGCCGTCGCCGGCGACGGGCTCATCTACGTCTGCCGCCCCAAGAACCGCGGGCTCTTCGCCCTCAAGGCCGGCGGCGAGGGCCGGCTCGGCGACGAGTGGGTCGCCTGGCGCTTCACCCAGGCCGCGCCCGACGTCGCCACGCCCCTGCTCCTGGGGGGCCGCATCGTCGTCCTCCAGGACCGCCGCCGCGCCGTCGCCTGCCTCGACGCCAAGACCGGCAAGTCGCTGTGGCAGGGCCCGCTCAAGGGCCGGGGCGCCTTCTTCGCCTCGCCCACGGGCGCCGACGGCAAGATCTACCTCGTCACCACCTCCGGCGACGTCACCGTGCTGGCCGAGGGCGACCGCTTCGAGGAGCTCGCACACTTCCCGCTCGACGAGCGCGAGACCCGCGCCACCATCGTCGCGGCCAGCCGACGCCTCTTCGTCCGCACAGGCCAGAATCTCTACTGCGTCGCCAAGCCGTGACTTGCCCTGCGACCCCGCGAGGGACACCGATGAGACGACCCGCCGCGCTGGCCATCGCGCTGCTCGCCGCCGCCTCGCTGGCCACAGCCGCCAACTGGCCGCAGTGGCGCGGACCCGCGCTCGACGGCTCCACCACCGAGACCGGCCTGCCCGAGCGCTGGAGCACGACCGACAACGTCCTCTGGGCAGCCCCCATGCCCGGCCGCAGCGCCGCCACGCCTGTCGTGTGGGACCGCCGCGTGTTCGTCACCGCGCTCAGCGGGCCGGCCCGCAAGGGCGGCGAGCCGCTCGACGTGCTCGGCCTGTGCCTCGACGTCCACGGCGGCAAGCTGCTCTGGTCGCGGCGGCTCGGCCCCAACCGCTTCAGCCTGGGCAGGAACACCGCGGCCAGCAACTCGGCCATCACCGACGGCACGACGGTCTGGTTCTATACGGGCACGGGCCACCTTGCTGCCTTCGACTTCGAGGGCCACGAGCGCTGGCGCCGACAGCTCGAGCGCGACCACGGCCGCTTCGTCGTCAAGTGGGGATACCACTCCACCCCGCTCCTCTACCGAGGCAGGCTCTACGTGCCCGTCCTCCAGAACCCCACGCCGACCCAATACCGCACCCCCGCGGGCGGCCGCACCGGCCCGCTCGACTCCTTCCTCCTGTGCATCGACCCCTCGACCGGCAAGGACCTCTGGAAGCACGTCCGCCCGACCGACGCGACCGACGAGTCGACCGAGGGCTACATCACCCCCATGCCGCACGAGCACGGCGGGCGCCGCGAGATCGTCCTCACCGGCGGCGAGTTCGCCACGGGGCACGACCCCGCGACGGGGCGGGAGCTATGGCGGTGGGAGTTCAGCCCCCACGATCGCCAGACCTGGCAGCGCGTCGTCAGCTCCGCGGTCATCGGCGACGGGCTCATCTACGTCCAGCGGCCGAAGCACCGCACCCTCTTCGCCCTCAGGGCGGGCGCGAAGGGCGCCGTCGGCGACGAGAGCCTCGCCTGGAAGTTCGACGGCCCCACGCCCGACTCCAACACCTCGCTCCTCTACCGCCAGCGGCTCTACGTCGTGGACGGCGACAAGCGGGTGATGAGCTGCCTCGACGCGAGGACAGGCGAGCAGAAGTGGCAGACCAGGCTCGACGTCCGCGGCCCCGTGCGCGCCTCGCCCACCGGCGCCGACGGCAGGGTCTACATCCTGAGCGAGGCGGGCGACGCCCTCGTCTTCGCCGCCGGCGACGCGCCCGTGCTGCTCGCCAAGATCCCCATGGGCGAGCGCCCGTGTCGCGCCACCATCTCCGCCGCCCAGGGCCGCCTCTTCCTCCGCACCCCCAGCAAGCTCTACTGCATCGCTGCCAGATAGAGAAAAGGCTCCAGGCGTCCTCTGACGAGACACCTGGGGCCTTTTTCTGGCGTGCTGACTTCCCGCGTGCGGCTACTTGCCCTTGATGACGACGAAGCGGCGGGTGCCGTCGCGGCTGTGTACGAACAGGAGGATGCCTCGCTGGAGGTCGCCCTTGGCGATGGCGGCGCGGAAGGTGGCGAGGTCGGAGACGGACTGCTGGTCGATCTCGATGATGATGTCGGCGGGCTGGATGGCGGCGGGCTTGGCGCTGGCGGCGGGCCCGTCGGGGGCGACGCGGGTGACGACGACGCCCTTGTTTCCCTGGTAGCCGAGCTGCTTGGCTCGCTGGGGGGTGAGGGGCTCGACGGTCATGCCGACCATGCGGCTGATGCGGTCGCTGCCGGCGGCGACGTGGATGTCGCTGGGCTGCTCGGTGAGGGTGACCTTGAGGGTGACCTGCTTGTTGCCTCGGAGGGCTTTGACGGTGACGGTGGCGCCGACCTTTGCCCTGGCGACGTCGTAGCGGAACCTCTCGCTGTCGAGGATCTTCTTGCCGCCGAACTCGAGGAGCACGTCGCCGGCCTTGATGCCGCCCTTGTCGGCGGGGGCGCCGGGGTGGACTCGGCTGACCTGTACTCCGTGGTCGAGCTTGAGCGCGGCCTTGACCTCGGGGGAGAGCTCCTCGAACCAGATGCCGAGGTAGGCCCTGGTGATCTTGCCCTTCTCGATGAGCTCGCCCATGATGGCCTTGGCCATGTTGATGGGGACGGCGAGGCCGACGCCGCTGAAGGCGCCGGTGCGGGTGAAGATCATGGTGTTGACGCCGATGACCTCGCCGCGGAGGTTGATGAGTGGCCCGCCGCTGTTGCCGGGGTTGATGGCGGCGTCGGTCTGGATGTAGTTCTCGTACTTGAGTGCGCCTCGGCTGACCTGGCGTCCCTTGGCGCTGACGTGGCCGATGGTGACGGTCTGCTCGAGCCCGAAGGGGCTGCCGATGGCCATGCAGATGTGGCCGGGCTGGACGAGCTCGGAGTTGCCGAGTGCGGCGGTGGGCAGCTTGGTGCCCTGGATCTCGATGACGGCGACGTCGGTCTTGGGGTCGGCGCCGCGGAGCTTGGCGTCGAAGGTGCGGCCGTCGCTGAGCTTGACCTTCAGCTCGTCCTGGTCGCTGGCGACGTGCGAGTTGGTGAGGATGATGCCCTTGTCGCCCTCGACCCCGATGATGACGCCCGAGCCCTGGCCGCCCTGGCGCCGCGGGGTCTGCGGCAGCCGGTCCCGCGGGATGACGAAGGGCCAGAAGGGGTGCATGTCGCCCTGCTCGCTCATCCGCACGATCTTCGTCGTGTAGATCGTCACGACCGAGGGCTTGACCTTCGCGGCCAGCGCCGCGAGGGCCTGCGACTGGCGCTCGAGCGCCTCGAGCTCCTTCTGCATCTCCGCCGTGAGCTCCGGCGCCGCGGGAGCCTCGCCCACCCAGTCCATCGACACCGAGATGCCGAGGCCCACGACCACGCCCATCAGCAGCGCGATCCCGGCGGTTAGCTTGCTACGACCCATGGGGGTTCTCCTCTCTTGCGTCCCTTAGCTCCATTCTCGCCCATTCACCGGGGCAAGTCAACGACGATGTAGCGGGTGCCGGCGCGGCCGCGCGTCAGGATGAGCAGGCTCTTGGCCTTGGCCTTCGCGGCCTCGGCGAGCGCCTGCCTGGCCTCGGGCACGGTGGCGACGCGCCGGCGCGCGATCTCCTTCACCAGGTCGCCCTGGCTCACGGCATGGGGCCGACCCTTGGCCGCGGGGCTGTCGGGCTCGACCGCCGTGACCAGCAGGCCGGTGTCGCCCTGGTAGCCGAACGCCTCGGCCAGCTCGGCGGTGAGCGGCTGGAGCGACAGCCCGATGCCCACCTTCTGCCCGCCGCCGGCCTGGGGCCGAGGCGGCTGCGGCGCCTCGGGCGCCGGCCGCACCCGCGGTGGGGCCTCGCCTTCCTGCTCGCCGAGGGTCACCTCGACGAACCGCTCCTCGCCGCCGCGCAGCACCTTGATCGCCACTTTCTCGCCAGGCTTGCGGGCCGCCACCATCGCGCGGAAGCCCACGTGGTCGACCTTCTCGCCCGCGAGCTCGACGATCACGTCGCCCGCCTGCATCCCAGCCTGCGCCGCGGGCTGGCCGGGCACCACGTTCATCACCTCCACGCCGCCCTCGATGCCCAGCCGTTCGCGCTCGGCCTGCTCGACCTGCCTGTAGGTGATGCCGAGGAAGGCGCGGCGCACCCTGCCGTCGCGCGCGAGCGCGGCCGCGGTCGCCTGGACGGTGGCGACGGGCACGGCGGCCGTGAGCGTCTCGGCGCGGCGCCAGGCGTTGCCCTGCGGCACCGTCATGGCGACGACCTCGCCGCCGAGGGTCACCAGCGGGCAGCCGGCCATGTCGTCGGCCAGGCGGACGTCGCTGACGAGCATCGCCGTGGCAGCCATGGCGCCCGCGCCTGGGCGGCCGATGGCGCTCACGATGCCGATGGCGACGGCCCTGCCGGGCGGCGGGCCGACGGCGAGCAGCCAGTCGCCCACCCGTGGGGCCTGCTTGGGCGCCTTGGCGGCGGTGAGGTTGGGGGCCTGGATCTCGATGCAGGCGGTGCCGGTGAGCTCGTCGCGGCCGAGCACTTTTCCCTGGAGCCTGCGGCCGTCGGCCAGGTGGACGGTCGCCTCGCGGTGGCGCGCGGCCAGGGCCGCGGGCACGGCGACGAGGCCGCGGTCGCCCTCGACCGCGACGATGAGGCCGGCGCCGCGCGTGGGGCCGCCGACGATGGGCATCTGCCGGAGCCAGTCGCGCAGGTCGCCCTGATCGCCGCGCGGCGGCCACTGCCACTCCCAGCGTTGCGGGCCGCGCGGCTGCGGCACGACCTCGCCGGGGGGCCAGATGCGGAAGTCGGGAATCTGCTGGCCGCCCCTCTGGCCGCGCGCCACCTCCACCCGGACCACCGCCGGCCCGACGGCAGCCGCGGCGGCGCGGATCGCCTCCGACGTCGGCCGCTCCGCTCCCTGAGCGGGCAGCCACACCACCATGGCCCAAGCGCAGGCCAGGCCCACCAATGCGCGCGTCCGCATGGCTCGTTCCTCCTTCCGTGGAACGCGGCTACGGCAGTGCCAGACGTGAGTCCCCAGTCACTTCTCTAGTCGTCCTGCCTTGCCCCATACTTCACCGATTACACGGTTTTACAGCTCGGCCCCGCCGCCGCGTGCCCGCGGGGAGCCAGGATGGGGGAGAGGCCCGCCGCAAGTCAAGGCGTCGGAGGGACTTTGAGCGTCCACGCGTCGAGGTCGAGGTCGGGGAACACCGGGTCGCGGCGCCGCGCGTGGGCCAGGAACTCGCGGTCGGCCTCGGCCAGGGCACGCGTCTGGGCATACTGCTCGGCGAGGGCCGCCAGGCGCTTGAAGTCGTCGTAGTGCACCGACACGCGGTTCTCGGCGTAGTCGCGCGCGTGCCACGTGGAGATGAGGAACTGCCAGTCGCTGCTCTCGAGCAGCAGCAGCTCCCGGCCCGCCTGGCGCAGGATGTCGTCGAGCATCCCGTCGCCGTCGCGCAGCGCCAGGAGCTCGAGGAACCGGTCCTCGCACTCGTAGATCTCCTTCCACGTCCACTCCGTCCACTGGTTGAGCCAGATCCAGTGGAAGCCGCCCTCGCCCCACGAGCCCTCGGGCAGCTGCACGATGCCCTGCGGCGGCTGCTCGGCCATGTACTGGCTGCACTGGACGGTCCGCACCGCGCTGGCGTGGCAGCGGCGCAGCACCTTCTCGATCCAGCGGGGCCCCTCGAACCACCAGTGGCCGAACAGCTCGGCGTCGAAGGGCGCGCACACGACCCCCTGGTCCGCCTCGACCAGCTCGTCGCGCTCCAGGATGCCGCCGATCAGCTCGACGAAGTGCTCCGCGTGCGACGCCAGCAGGCCCTCGATGCCGTCGGGCTCGTAGACCTGCTTGTCGCCCAGGTCGGCCTTCGGATCCGTCACCCGCCAGTAGCGGTGGCCGCCGGGGTAGTGCTTCTTGTGAAAGTCCAGGTACGCGCCGTCGCCCGGGTAGCCGTGCTCGCCGCTCCAGACCTGGAGCGCGCTGTCGGGGTCGCGGATGAACGCCATGGCCGTGCGCTCGGCCGAGGGGTCGGGCGCCACCACGTAGGTGCGGTGGGGCGAACGCTCCTTGATGACCTGGCGCGGCTCATAGCTCTCGCTGAACTGACCCCAGAGCCGCTGGAGCGCCTCGAAGCGATCGATGTACACCCCGATGGCCCGCCCGCCCTTGAGCAGGTGACTGTCCGCGAAGAAGTACCGGATCCCCGCGTCGTGCAGCGCCTCCTCAACGCCCATCCGCTCGACCGGCGTCGTCGTGCCTTCCTTGTCGAGCGGCGAGCGCCACTCGTAGCGGGGACGGTAGGCCGCCTCGGGCAGCCAGATGCCCTGCGGCTCGCGCCCGAAGTGCCGCCGGTAGGTCCGCACCGCCGTCTGCACCTGCGCCTGCACGCACTCGTCGCGGCCCAGCAGCGGCAGGTACCCGTGGGTCGCGCAGCACGTGATGATCTCGATGTGACCCGCGTCCTGGAGCCGCCGCAGCGCGCCCACCAGGTCCCTGTGGTACCGCTCGGTGAAGTCGCCGAGAATGCCCTCGAAGTACTCCCGCCACAGGGTCGCCAGCCGCTTCAGGTGCGGGCGGCCCGTGTCGGCGAACTCCTTTTCATTCTCCTCGGCGAAGGCGATGCGCTGCTCGAGGTAGTCGATGAAGCCGTCCTGGAAGCCCTCGTCGGCGAGCATCTCGCACAGCACCGGCGTGACGTTCATCGTCACGTTCGCCGAGATGCCATCGGCCGCGAGGTTCTCGAAGGCATTGATCAGCGGGATATAGCACTCGGCGGCCGCCTCGTTCAGCCAGTCGGTGCCGTGGGGCCACACCCCGTGCATCAGCACGTACGGCAGATGCGCGTGGAGCACCAGAGCGAAGCTGCCCTTCCCGTCCGTGGCCATGGGCCTTTCGTCCTTCCTGGTTCGCGTTGGTTTCGTCGCCTTGAGAGGGAAAGCTGCCGCGCCGATTATACCAGATTGGGGAGCCGGCAGGAAGCGCCGGCGGCGCGGCGCTGGCGTCCCAGGTCTCATCCGCGTGCCCGCTCGCCCGTGGAAACAGCATCTGGCTAGGAGGGAGACGGGGTCTGGCCGTCTTCCGGCAAGAGCTCCGGCTCTCGGCGCAGGCTCTCGCGCAGGCCGTTGAGGTAGGTCTTGGTCCCGAGGTCCATCGTCCTCAGCACGTCGTTCATCTCCTTGCTATCGGCGACGAATCGACCGAGGAACTGCTTCGCGTGTGAATCGCCGCCCCTAGCGCTCTTGATCACTTCCAGAAACAGCCTGCTCAGCGGCTGCGCACGCCTATGGTGATCGCGCAGCCTCAGGGAGTACCAGGCGAGTTCCTGCACCCAGTCGATGGAGAGCTTCGCAGCGAGGAACGCATGCGGCGCGGACCTGACACTGATGACCGGGCTGGTCAGCGCCCGCTTCGCGATGGGCGTGATGCGGCCGCGGTGTCGAGTCAGCGCCTCGTCGGCATACGTAGCTAGATCCTTGAATGCCCGCCCGATGGGCCCGTACTCCACATGATGGGCGTAGGCCAGGACCTGGAAACAGATGAACCTGATCTTCTCCTGCTGCGTCTCCGCGTCCATGCCGTCCTTGTATGCGCCCGTGTCCCAGGGCGCGGTGAACGCCTCGTCTCCCACCCCCCACTGCGAGATGACGTACGCACAACCCCACTCCAACTCGGGCTGGGCGGCGCCCGTCCACTGTCTGGCGAGGATGCGCGATAGGAAGCCATCCTGGTCCAGCAGCTCTCGCCACTGCTTCCAGTCCCCGACCCCCGCCAACGGCGACGAGAGGCTGAAGTGAGCCGGCGCGTGCGCGTACTCGTGGAACCACTGGTGGGCGGCCCGAACTCGTTCGCGGTCTCCCTTGCTCCCGGGGAGGCCGACGCCGACCGCGAGGCCAACCACAAAGGCGACCAAGGCGATGACAAATGGCCCGAATCTCCTCGTTGCCCCATCCCGCTGAGCGTGTGCGCGTGGCACTCCTGCTGCGTCGTCCGCTGCCATCACGTTCCCTCCGATGTGCGTGCTTGCATGCCAGGAAACTGCCCTTCGCCTCGTACTGGATTGTAGCGTTCGCGGGGCTTGGGTCAAGGGCTGGTCATGCGTCGTGGTTCTCCGGGCTCATCCGATTGAAGCGTACTTCCCGATGACGGGAAGGTGCATGGTGCAACGGAGAGGCCGCGCCGCTACGCGGGGCAGGTGAGGAAGGCATACAGACGTCTGGAGGTGGGTGCGCGATGCGAGGTCCTATCCCGCATCCTCCGTCTGTCGCGGTCCAGCGGAGGCGATGTCCGTTGA
>CBFDBL010000040.1:0-18810 GCA_965603035.1 uncultured bacterium | reverse complement strand
TCGTCGAGGCGATGGCCCAGAAGGTGTGGCGGCCCACCGAATCGCTGAAGACCTTCTTGGGATCGACCCGCGTCGCGTCCAGGAACGCCGGCTGGATCTCGGCCAGCGAGCTCGGCCATGCGAACAGGTCGCCGCCGCCGAAGAGCGCCAGGCTCCCGCCGCCGAGGGCCGTGTGAGAGTAGAGCTTGCCTGTCTTCGGGTCGAGGCGGGTGAACGCGGGGATCGCGAGGTAGTTCGTCTTCGGTCGCCAGAGCCTGCGGCGGATGAGCCCGGCGATGTGGCCGTAGAGCTGCCCGCCATCGAGCTTGTGATAGTCGGCCATCGAGCGGTCGCCCTCGAGCACGTGCACCTCGACCTTCCCGTTGTCGTCGAGCTCGAGGCGGAAGGTGCGGCGGCCGAAGCCGCCGTCGTTCAGGCTCTCGGCGGTGAAGCTCTGGAGCAGCTTCATCGCCGTGCCGAGCTTGCCGCGCCAGTCCTGCCTGTCGTCCTCGAGCGGCGTCTGGTAGTCGGTGTTCCCGTCCTTGTCGGTGACGTAGACGACGCGGACGAGGTAGGGGTTGGTCTGCGGCTTGTAGTGGAGGGTCAGCGGCAGAGCCTGCTTCCCCGCGCGGATGATGAGCTTGTTCGCACCGGGCAGCAGCTCGCTCAGCGCGATGAACTTGCCCTTGTGCGCGAGGCCCTTCATCTCCCGCGTGTCGCGCGTCGAGGTGGTGTTGACGACGGTCACCTCGGTGGCCTTCGCGTCGGCGAGGGTGCCGCGCAGGATGGGCACGGGGTAGCGGAGGGTCGTGCCGTCGGCGTAGTTCGTCAGAGCGATGGGCGCCTGCTCGCCGGCGTAGGACACGGCACAGAGCAGGCCGAGGGCGAGGAGCAGATTCCTGGGGTGGCTCAACAGAGGGCTCCGTTCGGTCTACTGAGGTCTGCGGATGTCGGGCGTGCCGTCGCCATCGACGTCGCCGCGGGCGAAGGCCGCGATGTCGAGGCTCGCGCCCAGATCGGCGCCGCCCTCCCCGGCCTCACGGGCAGGGCTGGTGGGCCGTAAGCGCAGGTCGAGGGCGAAGCTCGCCTTGTCCTTCCAGTTCAGCACAAGGCCCGCCTTGTCGAGCGCTGCATCGAGCGGCGGGGCGATCACGATGTGGTCGGCGCCGACCGTCTTGACCCGCCGCACGACGCCGTCGAACTTGACCTCGACGTGGTCGCCGACCGCGAAGATGGCCGGCGAGCCCCGCACCACGAGCTTCGACGCCGTGCACTCGAAGAGGCGCCGCCCGTCGATCTGGATGCACGAGACGGGCGCGTTGACGAACTGCGGGTCGGCGCAGATCGAGTGGGCATCCTGCCCCGACACCTTGCGGAAACCGTCGATGTCCTTCGGCCAGTTGCGGCCGAACGCGGCGAAGGGGCCGCCACAGCCCGCGGGCTTGTAGAGCAGGTTGTGGTCGCTGCGGAAGCCCTCGCCGCTCGCGATGCCCATGCAGGCGGCGTGGGCGCCGGGATAGAGGATGTTGCCGCGGACCTCGTAGTGGGTGCCCGTGCAGCTCAGCGGCCCGTAGCCCGTGAAGGCAATGGTGTTGCCGAGGATCTTGAAGCGGTGGACGTTGCGGTGGCCGCAGATGACGGCGACGGCGCCCGTGCCGACGATGACGTTGCCTCGGATGACGCCGTCCTCGCACTGCTCCATCATGATGGCCTGGCCGGCGTCGAGGATGACGTTCTCGGCGATGGTGACGTTCCGCAGGCCGCCGTGAAACTGGATGTTGTCGGGGTGTCCCCACAGGTTGTGGCCGTGGATGTAGTTGCGGCGGATCGCCACGCGGTCGCTGCCTCCGCCGACGACCAGGCCATCGAAGGCGTTCTCTGCGATCTCGTTCGCCTCGATGATGGCGTCGGTCACGGTCGAGCAGCTCACGCCGTTGTGGTTCTCGGCCACAAGGTTGCCCTTGACCGCGAGGCCGTTGGTGACGTGGAGGTAGAGCCCTGTGCCGAGGTTGTGATGGAGCCAGCAGCGTGCGATCGTGATGCTCTCGGCCGTCTTCGACCACGAGCCGATGCCGTGGCCGGCGCCGTGGCGGACCTCGAAGCCCTCGAAGCGCAGGTGCTTGCGGTTGCCGTACTCGATGACGAAGCGGCTGCGGCGGGGCGCCTCGACGAGATGCTGGCTGGGGTCGTCGCCGTCGGGCGGCCACAGGTAGATGCCGATCGTCGCGTAGCTGATGACGGCGAACTCCCCCGGGCGGTCGATCAAGGCCGGGCTGTTCTCCAGGCAGTAGCGGTCCTTGCCCGGCTCGACCATTCGGTCGCGGTAGATGGGCTTGTCGAGCTTGAGCGTGTGGGTCTTGGGGTCGAACGCCACGACGTTTCGCCAGCTCTGCGAGGTGGCCGAGACATCCCAGAAGAAGATGGACCTTCCGAGCCGGCCGCTCGCCGCCTCGGTGAGGTGCCTTGAGTCGATAAGCGTGTGGGTGCCTCCGCCCTCGGCGACCCACCAGCCCGTGTTCGGCTCCCGTGCCCGGGTCATCGGCCTGCCGTCCACGAACAAAGCGTCCGGCTCCCAGCCGATTGTCGCGCGCCAGATCTTCGCGTGGTGCGGATTGCCGAACCAGTCCTGCTTCGTGCAGCGCTGCCAGCCTGTGACGGCATCGGCGCCGCTGAGGACAACGCCTGGGCCTTCGGCGCGATAGACGATCGGCTTGTCCTTCGTGCCCGAGTGCTTCGGCGCGACCCGCTCGCGGTAGATGCCTGGCCGCACGACGACCGTGTCGCCTGGCTGGAGGGTCGGCGCCGCCTTGCCGACCGTCTTCCAGGGGTTCTCCTTCCTGCCGGAGTTCTCGTCGCTGGCCAGCGCGTGTCGCTGATCGACCCAGTACTCCTCCGCCACGCTCGCCAACGCGGGTGTGAGGATGCAGAGGAAGCCGGTCAGGAGTCTTCGGTTCATTGCTGTCCCATCCCAATGCGAGCCCAGGGTCGCGGTTCGCCGCCCTTCGAGGCCCGCAGCACCTCGGCGCCGTTGCCTGCCCGGATCTCATCGACGGTCCCGTCGGGAAGGCGGACACGGGCGCGGACGGCATCGCCCCGGGTCAGATCCTCGATGGTGACGTGCGGCGTCTCGCCCTGCCGATAGGGGTAGATGACGGTGACCAGGCGCGCGGGGGCCTTGGCCTGGAGGGCGAAGACGGCGGTGGGGATCTCGCGCTTGCCGTGCTCGGGCGGCGTGGCCTTGGGGTCCTTCCAGCTCGGCCGCCAGCGCTGGGCGGCGACGAAGCCCTGGACGGTCGGCTCGGTCTGGCCTTTGACGATGCGGAGGCTCAGGCCGGGCTGCTTCGCCGCGGCAATGAGGCAGTTGGGCGCAGGGTCAATGGTGCGGACCGTCAGCCCATCGGGGTCGATGGCGGCCTCGTCGGCGTCGAAGTGGAAGAGCGACTCGTAGAGGTGCTCGCCCTCGCCCGTCAGGGTGTCCACCACGAGCCAGTAGCTCGGCTTGACGAAGACGATCTCGCGGCGGTGGACGACCTGGATCTGGCGCTTGCTGCCGTAGCCCTCGTCGTATTGGCCGGCAGCGTAGTCGAGCTTGTCGCTCGTGAGCCACACGTTGGTGGGAAGCGGCTCCTTGAGGATGTACTCGCTGCGCGGCTTGCCGCGGCGTCGCTGGGGCTGGCCATCGACCATCACGGTGTTGTGTGCGGGGGTGTCGATGGTGTAGCGGCGCCAGGGGCTGGAGTCGTAGCGGTAGTTGCCCGGGTCAATGACGTGGAGCTTGCCGAGGGCGTGGACGACGACGCTGAGCTTGTCCTCGTGCTGGTGACCGTAGCCGAAGGGGCCGGCGTCCATCAGCAGGTAGTGGGCGTCGGGCTCCCACCCCGAGCGCAGGACCATCTGGCCTGCGTAGGGGAAGCAGTGGCTGGTGTGATCGGGCGCGGTGCCCTTTGCGCCGCGGGTGGCGGCCCACTCGAAGACGGGGTCCTCGTAGAGCTCGAGGGCCGTCTCCATGCTCTTGGCGATGCTGCCCATGCCGCCGTCGTTGAGGCCTGGGGTGCGGCCGTCGGGCATCTGGACGTAGAGGTTGTAGTCGAACATCCCGCGGAGCTTCTGGTAGTAGTCGCGCGGGAGGCGGATGCCGTTGAGCTTCGCCGTGCGGGCAAGGCCGAGGAAGTTGCGCAGCGACACCTGGTGGTAGCCGGTGGTCAGCTCGATCTGGGAGCCATCGGGGTAGACCTGGTTGTCGAGCTCGGCGTAGAGCCGCTCGAGCGCGGTCTCGCGCCATTCCCTCGCTTCGGTGAGCTCGGGCAGCAGGATGCCGATGGTGCCGAGGCCGTTGCACTCCATCGTCAGCCAGTTGCCGCCGCGGCTCGGCCAGGCCATCAGATGGCGGGCGTGCTCGACCATGCTCCTGGTCATGGTCGCAGCGACCTCGGGGGTGAAGGTCTCGGAGCCGAGCACGCGGTAGAGACAGTCGGGCCACGTGGTGCTCTGGCGGATGCCGCACTCGATGGTCCGCCACGTGTAGGAGCCGTTGCCGGAGCTGAAGAGCGGGACGGGGTTCTTGCTGACCCAATCGACGATCTGGGCGGAGAGCTCGCGGGCGTACTTCTCTTCGCCCGTCTCCCAGTATGCCTCGGCGAGGGTGCGCCAGTGGTAGAAGCGGTTGATGCTGTATGTCCACTCGCGGTAGTGGGTGGGGTCGGCGGCCCAGTCGATGTCCGGGCCGAAATCGTGGCCTCGGATGATGTGCTTGCAGATCTGGTCGGCCTTCCCGGCGGAGGGCTGGTCGCTGTCGAGCACCATCATCATGCGCGCGCCCGTGGCCCTGGGCGAGAAGCACCAGAACTCGAGGGCGTCGAAGGCCGTCCAGTCGCTCGGCACGTCGCTGAGGCTGACGCGGGTATTCAGGTTCATGTGCTGCCACGTGCCCGCGTGCGTGCCGCCCTTGGCCTGCTCGTCGGTGAGCTCGAGGCCGCGCCAGGCGCCGAGGCCGCCCTCGAAGTCGCCGAGGCTCACGGCCGTGTCCCCGCCGACGAGGCGCACGTCGTCGAAGGTGAGGGCCGTCTCGGGGTCGGGCGTGTTGCCCCAGCCGCTGGCGTTGAGGACGAGGGAGCGGATCCAATGCCAGCCGATGGGCTTGCGGGTCTCGCCGAAATCGCCTTTCGCCAGGCGGAAGCGCTTCCAGCCCGTCCAATCGACCTTCAGGGGCCACGCGAAGTAGTCCCATCCCTCGGAGCCGCCCTTCGGCGCGGGCTTGCCCTCGGGGCGGTCGCGCCAGTCGATGAACCACTGGGGCGCGGTGCGCGCTTCCAGATGGTCGAGCCAGGCGGCCTTCGCGGCCACGTAGTCGCCCTTGCGCACGGCGGCCCGCACGGCCCCGAGGCCCGGATGCCGCAGGTTCATCGCCCCGAAGAGCTCCTCGTCGGTCAGCCGCGGCCCCTCGACGCGCGGGAGCTCGAGCAGCCGCAGGTCGTCGAAGGCCACGACGGCCCTCGGATTCGGCGTGTTGCCCCAGCCGCTGGCCGTGAACGTCACGCCGTCGATCTGCCGCCACCCGAGCGGCTGCCGCGCCACGCCCATCTCGCGGAAGGGCACGACGAACCGCTTCCAGCCCTGCCAGCGGCCGAGGTCGAATCGCAGGGAGTAGTAGTCGGCCCCCTCGGTCTCCTCGCGTTCGGAGCCGACGATCATCATGAACGCCGTGCCGTCGAGCCTCCGGCGGTTGTAGACCCAGAGCGACAGGGCGTTGAAGGCGCTCCAGTCGTGGGGGACTGCCTCGCATCGCGCCTGCGGCCGCTCGTCCATCCGCCGCCAGAGGCCCGCCGCGTCGCCGACCTTCGCCAACCGCAGGCTCGGCTCGAGCCCCGCCCACGCGGCCGCGTCCTCGAAGCGCGGGAGGGCGAGGCCCTCGGTCGGCTCGGGCAGCGTCGCGGGTGGCCGCGCGCAGGCGCTCAGTCCGGCGAGCAGACAGAGCAAGGCGATTGGCGTGTGGCGCATGAGGCAGAGCCCTCATCTGGCTGGACGGCCTCCCCGCGGATTCTACTGGTTTCCCCTCGCCGTGCAACCGCCTGCCGCGGAGTTGAGTCGCCGGCAGCCATCCCGTACAATGGTCGCCCGACCGCTACGTGCCAGGAACCGCCGTCACCACACGGAGAACGGGATGAGAGGACCGGTCGTGCGCCTGCCCATCGGCCTCCTGCTGTGCGCCCTCGCCGCGTCGGCCGCACAGGTGGAGATGAAGACCGAGCGATGGGCGAACAACGATGAGGCCTTCGCCAGGTGCAACGAGCGGATCGTCGCGGGCAATCCGCGCAACCTGCTGGCCCGCAAGCCTGTCCGCTGCACGAGCAACGGCGGGCTGAGCCCAGGGGCGCTGCGGTTCCTCACCGATGGCTATGCCGGCTCGCGCGGCGACGACGGCCGCGCCTTCGTCAACGGCCAGCCCTCGGTCATCACCTTCTACCTCGGCGAGCCCAAGCCCATCCACGAGGTCGGCCTCTTCACCTGCAACATCGATGCGCGGGCGAACCAGGACTTCGAGGTCCGCTTCGCCAGCAACGCCGCGGCCCCCGGCAAGCAGCCTGCCTTCCCCGACAAGCCGCACTTCACCTCGGGCGACAAGGTGATCGGCCCCGACGCCGGCGGCTTCCACTCCTGGTTCGTCGCCGGGGGCGGCGGCCCGCTCCTCGGGGGGAAGATGGATTGGGTGCAGTTCCGCATCTGGCGCACCTACAACGTCAAGGCCGGCACGCCAGCCAGGACGACGGGCCCGCAGAGCGCGTCGGTCTACGTCGAGCTCGAGGTCTACGGCGCCCCCGACGACGTGGTCCAGCTCTCCGCCGAGGAGATCGCCCGCCGCAAGGCCATCCGCGAGGCGCCCACGCGACCGACCTGGGAGAAGCAGGCGACGTGGCAGGAGACCATGCTCGCCGCCCGCAAGGCCATCGTCGAGTGGGAGATCCTGCACGACCGCCTCGCCATCCCCGACCTCGGCGCCGACTTCGGCCCCTGGCACGCCCGGGCGCTCGACCCGCAGAGCAAGGAAGCCAAGACCATCGACGGGCAGCGCAAGCTCGACCTGGGCGCGTGGACCAGGCTCGATGGCCTGAGGGACGGCGACATCGCGGACCTCGCGCGGCTGACCCAGGCGAAGCCGGGGCAGATCGTCTTCCTCTGCCGCACCCTCGAGGCCCACCAGCAGTTCGACCGCCGCAACCCGCTCACCCTGGGCACGGGCCTCGGCGAAGGCTGGCTCCGGCTCCTGCCCCAGCGTCGGACGATCGGCGGCCGCGGCAAGCCCTTCTCGATCAACCAGCAGTCGTGGGACCTGAGCATCGGCCCGGGCCAGTACCAGCTCCTCGCGCGCATCCCCGTCGCGGCCGACGGCACGGCGCGCCTGTGGTTCCTCCCGCAGCCCGCCGCGAGCAACCCGGGCGCGGGCGCCGTGCGGACGCGGATCGCACGCCGCGAGCGGCTCTTCACCCAGTTGGTGAACGACTTCGCCGACGACCCCGTCGCCATCCGCCAGATGGCGTGGGAGCGGGCGGACAGCGTCTGGATCACCTTCCGCCGCCACCAGATGGCACGCATCGAGAAGTTCCTCACCGACTGGCTGCCCGGCGAGCCGACCTTCCTGGCCGAGCAGTACCAGAACGCCGTCGCCACGCGCGCGGCCAACCTGCGCGACGCCCTCACCGCGGTGGCGCCACTGGTCCGCGCGAAGGTCGAGCCCCGGCTCGCCACGTTCACGACGGCGCCGGAGCCCGGCGACTACAAGGCGGCGCGCCGACGGTACTACGCCCTCGCCACGGTCCGGGAAGCGGTTGCGGAGTGCCACGCCGTCGAGTCCCTGCGGCTCGCCGTCGCCGACCAGCAGGACACCTTCGGCGCCCGCTATCCCAAGGGCGCTGCATACATGGCCCGCGTGGCGGGCTTCCAGAAGCGTGCCGGCGTCCTCCTCTACCGCGCCCTGCGGGGCGAGGCCGACGCCCTGGTCCAGAGCCTCGCTCTACGCCAGGACCGCGAGGCCGCGGCACGGGAGATCCTGCTCGCCAACCCGCTGCTCGAGGGCCAGAAGCTGCTGCTCGTCCGCGGCGGGCCGGGGCTCGCGTCGAACTGGGGCGGCGCCAACCGCCTCGGCAGCGAGCTCGTCTCCCTCGCCCCCATCCACCCCGACGGCGAGGCCGAGACGCTCTTCAGGATCCCGAGCGGCAGCTTCAGCAACTTCGACCTCCGCTTCGACGCGAAGCGGATCCTCTTCTCCGACGGCCGCCACCTCTTCGAGGTCGGCGCCGACGGCAAGGGCCTGCGCCAGATCACCCACCAGACCGACCCACACGTCCACCACTACGACCCGTGCTACCTGCCCGACGGCCACGTGATGTTCGTCTCGACCGCCTGCGAGCAGGCCGTGCCCTGCACCGGGCAGTGGTACGTGGGCAACATGCACCTCATCGACGCCCAGGGCAAGGGCGAGCGCCGCCTGAGCTTCGACCAGGACCACAACTGGAACCCCTGCATGCTCGGCAACGGCCGCGTGATCTACACCCGCTGGGAATACACCGACACGCCCCACTACTTCGACCGCCTGCTCTTCCACATGAACCCCGACGGCTCCGAGCAGATGGAGTTCTACGGCAGCAACTCGTATTGGCCGAACGTGATGTACTGGCCGCGGCCGATCCCCGGGCGCCCGACGCAGATCGTGTGCATCGTGAGCGGCCACCACGGGGTGGCGCGCCAGGGCGAGATGGTGATCCTCGACCCGGCCAGGGGCCGCCACGAGGCCGACGGCGTGGTCCAGCGCATCGGCGACCGCGGCAGGACCGTCGAGCCCGTCATCAAGGACGGCCTGGTCCGGGAGGTCTGGCCGCGCTTCGTCACCCCCTGCCCTCTCGCCGAGCCCGGCACCCATCGCGGCGCGGGCAGGTACTTCCTCGCGACGGTCAGGATGGACGAATGGGCGCCGTGGGGCCTCTACCTGGTGGACGTGTTCGACAACATGACACCGGTGATGATGGGCGGCTACTCGATGCCCACGCTGTTCCGCCCTCGGCCCCGGCCACCCGTCGTGCCGCCGAAGATCGACCTCCAGCGCAACGACGCCGTGGTCTACCTGGCCAACGTCTACGAGGGCGACGGCCTGCGCGGCTACCCGCGCGGCTCCATCAAGGCGCTGCGCATCGGCTCGCACCACTACCGCTACGGCGGCAACGGCGACACGCGGGCCTCGTCGTTCGAGGGCGGCTGGGACGTCAAGAGGATCCTCGGCACCGTGCCCGTCCACCCCGACGGCTCCGCCTACTTCCGCGTGCCCGCCAACACCCCCGTCTTCGTCCAGCCGCTCGATGCCGAGGGCAAGGCCCAGCAGCTCATGCGAAGCTGGTTCGTCGGCATGCCCGGCGAGGTCGTCTCGTGCGTCGGCTGCCACGAGCGGCAGAACACGGTGCCGCCCAACGGCTTCGCCCAGGCGCTCGCGCATCCGCCCGCCGACATCGCGCCCTGGCACGGGATGGCCCGAGGATTCAGCTTCGACCGCGAGGTGCAGCCCGTGCTCGACCGCCGCTGCGCCGGCTGCCACAACGGCCAGCCGCGCAAGGATGGCAAGGCCCTCCCCGACTTCCGCGCCAAGCGCCTCCACGAGGGCTACACGGGCCAGTACAGCCCCGCGTACATGAACCTCGCCCGCTATGTCCGCCGCGCGGGCTACGAGGCCGACTACCACCTGGCCGCGCCCGCCGAGTTCGAGGCCGACACCAGCCCGCTCGTCCAGAGGCTCAAGAAGGGCCACCACAACGTCCGCCCCACGCCCGGCGAGTGGGACCGGCTCTACGCCTGGCTCGACTTCAACATCCCCTATCCCGCCAACTGGCGCGAGAGCCACCGCCCGCCTGAGGACGAGCAGGTCGCCCGCAGGGCGAAGTACAAGAAGCTCTACGCCCACATCTCCGACAGCGACGAGCAGCCGCTGCCCCTGCCGCCCATTGCCGCGTTCGAGCGGCCGCAGCCCGAGCCGCCGCGGCCCGCGCCCGTGAAGCTCGACGGCTGGCCCCTCAGCCCCGAGCAGGCCGCCAGGCTCCAGAAGGCCACCGACCTCTCGCCCCTGTCGCTCGACCTCGGCGGCGGGGTGACGATGCGGCTCCTGCCCGTGCCGGCCGGCAAGTTCGTCATGGGCGACGCCAACGGCTTCCCCGACGAGCGCCCCGAGGCAGCCGTCGCCGTCGCGCGGCCCTTCTGCCTCGGGCAGCTCGAGGTCACCAACGAGCAGTACGCGCAGTTCGACCCGGCCCACGACAGCGCCTACATGGACGCCCGGTGGAAGGACCGGTTCACCCGGGGCTATCCCGTCAACGACCCGAAGCAGCCGGCGATCCGCGTCTCGTGGCACGAGGCCATGGCCTTCTGCCGCTGGCTGTCGGAGCGCACCGGGCTGCGCTGCACGCTGCCGACGGAGGCGGAGTGGGAGTGGGCCTGCCGCGCCGGCACGGCCACGCCCTGGAGCTTCGGCGACAAGAAGAGCGGTGTAGCCAACTTCTCGGACTCCACGCTGCGGAGCTGGAACTGGGGCCGTGTGGAGCCGAGCTACAGCGACGGCGCGCAGTTCTCGATCCCCGGCGGCCGCTACCCGCCCAACGCCTGGGGCCTGCACGACATGCACGGCAACGTCGCCGAATGGACCCGTTCGACCTACAGGTCCTATCCCTACGACCCCAGCGACGGCCGGGACGACGGCGGCTCGCCGGGCCGCAAGGTGGTCCGCGGCGGGTCGTGGAACGACCTGCTGCGCTTCGGCCGCTCGGCCTCGCGCTGGCGCTACGCGCCGCACCAGCCCGTCTACAACGTCGGCTTCCGCGTGCTCGCGCGGCCGCGGCAGGTGGCGCGGCGGTGACCTGCGGTCAGCCGCCAATCGGCTTGGGGTTCGTCCAGCCCGCAGGCCGGGGGCAGGCCAGGCGCAGGAGACGGCCGCCGCTGCGCGCGGCAGTAGGGTTTGACCTCGGGGGATATTGTTTGTAAGATGTGCGTCTTCCTGGGAGGCGAGGACTCCGCGGCGCGCGACAGGCGCACTAACTCGACTGGAAGGGCCGATGCTCAGAAGGGTCTCGTCCGCGGGGATTGGGTACTCGGTCGCCGACCTCAACCAGGTCCACTACATCTTCGCAAGCGCCGTGCCGCGGGTTGGCGGCGATCTCTACGATCAGGCCCGCGACGCGCTCACCACCATCGAGCGCGTCATCCGCGAGGAGGGCACCCACGCCTCGATCTGCCGCCAGGCCGTCTTCCTGCGCGACCCGGACCAGGTCGGGACGTGCAAGCAGATCATCGACGAGTTCTACGGCGCCGACCTGCCGGCCACGGCCTACGTCGTCCAGCCGCCGTGTGAGGGCAAGCACCTCGCCATCGAGGCCTGGGGCGTCGGCAGCGGCAACGGCCAGTTCGCCATCGAGCACGTCTCCGAGAACCTCGTCCTCGTCACCCACAGCGACATCGAGTGGGCCCACTGCGCCGGCATCACCCCACAGACCGACGCCACGGGCGTCTACGACCGCTCCACCAACGCCTTCGCCCGGATGCGCGGGATCCTCGCCAGCCGGGGCTTCCGCTACGACCAGGTCGCCCGCACCTGGCTCTACCTCGGCGACATCGTCGGCCCCGAGGGCGAGACCCAGCGCTACAAGGAGCTCAATCGCGCCCGCGCCGACGTCTACGACGGCATCTCGTTCCTCGGCAAGCACGTCCCGCCAGGCGTCCCCGGCACCGTCTACCCCGCCAGCACCGGCATCGGCGCCAGCGACCGCGAGGTCATGATGGGCTGCGTCGCCCTCCGCACCGACCGCGAGGACGTGATGCTCCTGCCCCTCGAGAACCCGCTCCAGACCAGCGCCTTCGACTACGAGACCCACCACAGCCCCAAGAGCCCCAAGTTCTCGCGCGCCATGGCCATCGTCGGCCGCCAGACCGTCGCCGTCCTCATCTCCGGCACGGCCAGCATCGTCGACTCCGAGACCGTCCACCCCGGCGACGTCGAGCGCCAGACACACCAGACCATCGACAACATCGAGGCGCTCATCGCGCGCCCCAACTTCGAGCGATACGGCGTCACGGGCGCCGGCGCCACCCTCGACGACCTCACCCTCGCCCGCGTCTACATCAAGCGCAAAGAGGACTACCAGAGGACCCGCGCCATCTGCGACGCCAGGCTCGGCGAGCTCCCCACCATCTACGCCGTCGCCGACGTCTGCCGCCCCGACCTCCTCGTCGAGATCGAGGGCGTCGCCTTCGCCCCACGCTCCTGACCGGCCCCCCAGCCCCAGGACCCCCGGCCCCCGTCGCCTGCGTCGCGCCGCTCAGGGCGCACCGGCCTTGCCGGTGGCGTGGCGGGCCTTGGGGAGGGCCTCGCGGTACTCGAAGCGAGGCGAGTTGGCATCGTCGTGGCACTGGCGGCAGATGGGCAGGACGTTGCACTCGTTGCACGTGCCGCCGAGGCGGGCAATGGCCTTGGGCTTCCTCGGGTCGTCGGCGTGCGCCTTGCCCGGGCCGTGGCAGGCCTCGCACCCGACGCCCGCCAGCGGATGCACGACGGGGTCGGCCGGGGCGTCGCCGGGGAAGCCGCTGGGGCGGCCGTAGCCGGTGACGTGACAGCGCAGGCACTCGGCCTTCGCGATGCCCACCACCCCCCGCTTGTGGGGCGGCACGGTCCAGTGGTCGGGCGCGGGCCGCGCGAGGATGGCGGTGGCGCGGGCGTGGGGCTTCTTCATCACGTCGGCGTACTCGGTGGGGTGGCACTTACCGCAGGCCTCGGAGCCGATGTAGGGCGTCTGGCGGTCGAACAGCTCGCGGCCGGCTCCCGAGCACAGGCGCTTGAGCTCGGCCTCGCGCTCTGCCCTGGGCAGCTTCGCAAGCTCGGCGGACCGGGTGTGGAGCACGCGGGGGCGCGCGCCCGCGAAGTCGAACCTCGGCGAGTGCACGGCGTCGTGGCACTTCGCGCACAGGGCCTGCGCGACCCGGCTCGGCCGCCCGTTGAGGGCCTTGCACCCGTTGCCGCCGTGGCAGCTCTCACACTGGACGTCGGCCAGGTGGGGAGTGGACCTCTCGGAGATGAAGCCGCCGAGCTGGTCGGTCGCCACGACGTGGCAGCGCACGCACTTGGGGTCCTTCTCCTTGCCGATGCGCACCAGCGTCTCCCAGGCGCAGGCGTGGCGGGTCAGCGCCCAGTCGGCATGCTGCTCGGCGTGGCAGATGCGGCAGGCGCGGACGCCGTTGAACCGCGCGGCCTCGAGCAGCGGCTCCGTCTCCAGGCCGAGGGCATTGCGGATCTCCATGTGGAGGATGGGGTCGAGCTGCGCGCTGTGGCTGCGGTGGCGGTAGCGGACGGTGCCGTCGGGCGCGATGACGAACGTGTCGGGCGTCTCGCCGCCGAAGCGGAAGGCACTGGTGAGCTGCCAGTCGGGGTCGCCGGCCACGGGGAACCGGTAGCCGCGCTCGTCCACGAACCGCCGGAGCGCGCGGCCGCTCGCGTCGGTGCACACGACGAGCACCTCGAGCCACGGCTTGCTCGTCCGCGCGGCGCGGCCGTAGGCCTTGAGCATCTCGTTCTGGAGGAAGGCGAGCTCGGCCTTGCACTTGTCGCACTTCCGCATGATGAACACGAAGACGACAAGGTGGCCGCGGTAGTCGCTCAGCCGGTGGGTCTTCCCGTCCACGTCCACGAGGGAGACGTCGGGCGCGGGCGGATGGTCGCCGGCGAGGGGGTCGGTGTCGGTCGGCGGGTCGATGCCGTAGAGCCCCAGGACGCCGCGGTAGAGCTCGCCGACGGGCTCGGCCGCCTTGCGGGCGGCGGCCGCGCGGAACGCCTCTCCCATCGTGCCCGTGGCCCCGGCGGGGAAGACGAAGAAGGCGGGGAGCAGGTCGGGCCGGTTGCGCACGGCCGCGAAGTACGGCGCGGCGATCGCCCCGTCGGGGTCCACGGCGCACGGGAAGGCCGCGCCCGCCTGCTCGAGGTGGCGCCGGGCCTGCGCGGCCATCGCGCTGCGGCTCAGCCGCCGCCGCGGGGCACCCGCCGCCGGCCGGTAGCCCGGCGGCACCATCACCCCGACGAGCGACACGTTGTAGTCGTTGCGGGTCGCGTGGAGCCGCTCGGCGGCGCGGGTGGCGGCGTCCACGTCGGGCGCCTGGGTGTCGAAGAGGTAGACGATGAGGCGGCGATGCTCGTTGGCGCGGCTGAAGTCGAACCGCCAGCCCTCGACGGTGACGGCCTGGAAGGCCAGGAGGTGGCCCCGACGCGTCGGCTGGCGCGGCGGCGCGGGGATGCGGGGGGCCGGGCGGTTCAGCCGCGGCAGGGGCGCAACGGGCGCGCCGCGAGCCAACACCGCCGCAAGGAAGACCCACAGGAGGCGGAGAGCGGTCTGACGCAGACGTGTGGCCGTCGCCGGGATGGGCATATCCAATCGCAGCAAGCGCTTACGCGGCCCCGTCCTCCCGTCCCTCCCCTCTCACGATAGCCGCACATCGGTGCCCTGTCAACCCCCCGGCGCGGGGCCGACCTGGGCAGTCAGCGGGTTCGTCCCGCGGCACGTTGCCGATCGTCCACATGCCAGGTGGGCGGGCCGTCACGAGGAGGCCTGGTCGTCGGGGCGGGTGAGGGGCAGGAACTGCTGGGGGACGCGGTCGGCGGCGCGGGCGGCTTCGAGCGCCTCGCGGCGGAAGACATCCTGGGCGCGCACGGGCTCGCCGGCCGATGCGACGGGCACCCAGGTGCCGTCGGGCCGCAGGCGGCGTGCCTTGACGTTGTCGGCAAAGCAGGTCTCGAGCATGGCGACGAGCCGCTGCCGGGGCGCGGGCGCGGTGACGGGGAAGACGGTTTCGAGTCGCTTGCTGAGGTTGCGCACCATCCAGTCGGCGCTCGACAGGTAGACCTCGTCGTGGCCTGCATTGCGGAAGTAGTAGATGCGGGCGTGCTCGAGGTAGCGATCGACGATGGAGACGACCTCGACGTGGTCGGAGACGCCCTCGAGCCCGGGCCTCAGGCAGCAGATGCCGCGCACGTTGAGCCGCACGCTCACGCCGGCGCGGCTGGCGCGGTAGAGCGCGCGGATGATGGCGGGGTCCTGGAGGGAGTTCATCTTGGCCATGATGAGGCCGGGCTGCTCGGGCGTGTGTGCGGCGATCTCGCGGTCGATCCACTCGATGAAGCGCTGGCGCGACTCGGTGGGCGAGATGGCGAACTTGTGCCACCCGACGGCCTGGGAGTAGCCGGTGAGCAGGTTGAAGAAGGCGGAGGCGTCGGCGGCGAAGTCGCGGTCGGTGGTCAGGAGGCCGACGTCGGCGTAGAGCTTGGCGGTCTTGTCGTTGTAGTTGCCGGTGCCGGCGTGGACGTAGCGTCGGATGCCGTGCTCCTCGCGGCGGATGACGAGGAGGAGCTTGGCGTGGGTCTTGTAGTTGGCGATGCCGTAGATGACGTGGCAGCCGGCGTCCTCGAGTCGGCGCGCCCACTGGACGTTGCTGGCCTCGTCGAAGCGGGCCTTGAGCTCGACCAGCACGTCCACCTGCTTGCCTCGCTCGGCGGCGGAGGCGAGAGCGGCGATGATCGGCGAGTCGCGGCTCACGCGGTAGAGGGTCATCTTGACGGCGACCACTCTCGGGTCGGCCGCGGCCTCCTCGAGCAGGCGGACGACCGGCTCGAACGACTCGTAGGGGTGGAGGAGCAGGACGTCGTGGTCCTGGAGCGCCTGCCAGAGGTCGTCGCAGCCGAGCAGGTCGCGGGGCGGCTGGATGGGCCATTCGGGCTCGCGCAGGTCGTCGAAGCCTTGGCGGTTCACCACCTCCCAGAGCGCGGTGGCATCCAGCATGCCGTCGATCTCGTAGACGTCCTCGTCGCCGACGGCGCACCACTGCTGGAGCCAGTCGCCGCGGGCGCCGACCTCGAGGCGCACGACGGCCTGCCGGCGGCGCGCGCGCACGGCCTGCTCGACGGCCTCGAGCAGGTCCGACACGTCGTCGTCGTGCACCGGCACGTCGGCGTCGCGGGTGATGCGGAAGAGCGCCGCGCACGGGATGTCGTAGCCGCCGAACAGCTCGCCCACGTTGTCGAGCACGACGTCCTCGACCCGCGCCAGGTGCAGCCCCTGGTCCGCCGGCACCTGGATGAACCGCGGCAGCATCGCGGGCACGGGCACGATGGCCCGCTTGAGGGGGCCCTCGCCCTCGCCCGCGGGCGCGAGCCCGAGCGCCAGGTGGAGGCCGAGGCCGGGCAGGATGGGGAACGGCTCGAGCTCGTCCACCGCCAGCGGCGTGAGCACGGGCAGGATCTCGGCCCCGAAGTGCGAGCGCAGGAAGCTCCGCTGCTCGGCCGACCACCCCGCGCGCGTCGTCACGTGGAGGCCGCGGTCGGCCAGCAGGCCCAGCGCGTCGCGGATGCCCGCGCTCTGCTCGGCCGCCATGCGGTGGGTGCGTTCGCTGATCCGCGCGAGCTGCTCGCCAGGGGTGAGGCCGCTGGTGTCGCGCACCGCCTTCTCCGCCGCGCGCTGCTGCTTGAGCCCCGCGACACGCACCATGAAGAACTCGTCGAGGTTCGAGCTCACGATCGCCAGGAACTTCAGCCGCTCGAGCAGCGGCACCGACTCGCTCAGGCCCTCCCGCAGGACGCGATCGTTGAACTCCAGCCAGCTCAGCTCGCGGTTGAAGTAGAGCGCCGGCGCCCTCAGATCGGCGTCTGTGGCCATCCCTGTCCACCCTTTTGTGGCCCGTGCATCGGCCCGGCTCGCGTGCCGGTCACTCGACGGGGCTGGCCCGCCGGGCGGCGGCGGCGGGTGCCGCGGCCTCCTCGAGACGGACCCGCATGCCGTAGGTCTCCTCGAAGAGGTCGGCCTTCTCGGCCATGGCCCTGCGCTCGAGGGTGAGGTCCACGGCGCCGCCGACGTAGATGAGGAGCTCGGAGGGCCGCCGCCCGAAGGCCAGGTCGCGGACGTGCTGCTGGTGGCCCCGGTCGAGTGCGTCGGCCACCCGCAGCAGGCTCGCCAGCTTGTTCACCGCGATGCGGTCCTCGCGCGGCAGCGTCATGTAGTCCACGTGGGTCTTCTTCGGCGCCGAGCGGCGGTGGTAGCGTGCCACGTGCGCGACCACGTCGATCTCGCGCCGGCTCAGGCCGAAGACCTCGCTGTGGGCGATGAGGTAGTAGCAGTGCTTGTGGTGCGCGCGGTTGCTGACGAACTTGCCGACCTCGTGGAGCGTGCCCGCCACCCGCAGCAGGAGTCGGCGGCGCGGCCCGAGCCTGTGCTCGGCCTGGAGCTCGTCGAAGAGCTGCAACGCCAGGTCGGCCACGTGCTCGGCGTGCCTGGCGTCCACCCTGTACTTCTCGCCGACCGTCTCGGCCGAGCGCACGACGCTCTCGGCGAGCTCGGTATCCTCCTCGCCGGTCACGCGGCGGGCCATGTCGAGCAGCAGGCCGTCGCGCATGGACACGTTGCACACGGCCATGGTGTCCACGTGGGTGGCGCGCAGGACGCCGCCGTAGACGAGCAGGGCGGGCACGAGCCGCACGGCGTTGGGGAACGGCAGGCCGTACTTGGCGGCGAGGCGCTCGGGCGTGTGCTGGACACAGTCCGCGACGAGGCTGTCGAAGGCGGCCCGCTCGACCGTGGCGACGCGGTCGGCCGCCGGCACGGGCCTGCCGGCGTGCTGTGCGGCGAAGCGCGCGTCCTCGCCGACTGCCACGAGCGTCTCCACGTCGCCGAGCGGCATGGTGCGCCCGATGATGTCCACCACGTTGGCGATGCGGTGCCGCAGCAGCTCGACGGCCCGCGCCAGCGGCTCGTGGGTCGTCGCCATGTGCTCGCGGAGGCGGACCGAGCCGATGCCGTAGCTCTCCGACGCCGTGATGACGCCGCCCTCGAGCACGGTGAGCAGGGTGCTGCCGCCCCCGACGTCCACGACGAGCGTGTGGCGGCCCACGGCCAGCGCCTCGCCCACCGTCGCGCGGACCGCGGAGACCGTGAGCCGGCTCTCCTCGGTGGGGTCGAGCACCTCGACGTCGATGTCCACCGCAATGGCCACGCGGTCCACGAACGAGTCGCCGTTGTCCGCCTCCCGCACCGCGCTGGTCGCCACGGCGCGCACCGTCTCCACCCCGTAGGTGTCGAGCAGCTTCTTGTAGTCGCGCAGCACGGCGATCGCCGTGTTCATCGCCTGCCGGCTCAGGCGGCCCGACACGAAGGTGTCGTGGCCGAGCGCCACGGGCCGCTGGGTGCGCTCGAGCACCTCCAGCCGCCCGTCGGGCCACACCTGCGCCAGCACCATGCGCGCCGAGTTCGCCCCGATGTCGATCACGCCCACCGTCCGCGCCGCGCTCGCTTCCCGCTCACCAGGCCACATCGCTCGTGCCTCGATTCCGCCGGGGGCCGTCGTGCCTAAGCCTGAATAGTATACGACCCCGCCCCCGAAGTCCAGAGCTTCTTGCCCCGCGCCGCCGTCCCGCCGACGGCGCTCGGGCCGTCGCGGCCGCGTGGGCGGGCCCGGGGTGCAGGGCCTCGAGCTCGCGGAACACGGCCCGCGCCCACAACAGGGCCAGGCAGGCCGAGGTCGCGTCGGCGGCGACCATTCCCCAGAAGACGCCGCTCAGCCCGAGCCACCGGGCGCCCAGCACGGTGCACGGGATGACGAGCCCCAGGATGCGCAGGGCGTTGATCCCGGCCGAGTGGAGCGGCCGCCCGACGGCGTTGAACGCGAAGCCGACGTAGCGGTGGATCTCCCGCATCCCGTAGCCCAGGGGGATGATGCACAGGTAGAGCGCCAGGATGTCCACGACCCGCGGATCGGTGCTGAACAGGGCCGCCATGG
>CBFDBL010000039.1:0-18845 GCA_965603035.1 uncultured bacterium | reverse complement strand
CCAAGACCACGGGCTACCCCGCGAACGACCACGTCCGCGACTTCTTCAACTGCGTGAAGACCCGCGGCCTGCCCAAGGCCAACCACTTCGTCGCCTGCAACTCGCACATCACCTGCCACGCCGCCAACATCGCCATCTTCCTGGGACGCAAGCTCACCTTCGACCCCAAGACGCACCTGTTCGTTGACGACCCCGAGGCCAATCGCCTGCGCTCCGAGGCGATTCGCGAGCCCTGGCGGCTCTAGGCCCCCGATCCCGGCCGCCGCTGCCTGAGAGTAAGGAGAACGATGGTGCTCAAGGCCCGAACCCTCGCGATGGCTGCCGCCCTGGCCGCGATCGCGGCTTCCGCGATGGCTGCCGAGAAGCCGGATGAGGCGAAGCTGATCGCCGTGCTCCAGTCCAGCGCGCCGGCGAAGGACAAGGCGATCCCCTGCAAGCAGCTCGCCGTCTACGGCACCAAGGCCGCGGTGCCCGCGCTGGCGAAGCTCCTGGCCGACAAGGAGCTCGCCTCCTGGGCGCGCATCGCCCTCGAGGCGATCCCCGACCCGGCCGCCGACGCGGCCCTGCGCGACGCCATCGGCTCGCTCAAGGGCCGGCTGCTCATCGGCACGATCAACTCGATCGGCGTGCGGCGCGACCCCAAGGCCGTCGGCGCGCTCGTCGCCAAGCTCAAGGACGCCGATGCACAGGTGGCCTCGGCCGCGGCGGCTGCCCTGGGGCGCATCGGCGGCGCCCAGGCGGTCAAGGCGCTCGAGGGATGCCTCGCGGGCGCGCCGCCCGCGGTCCGCTCCACGGCCGCCCACGGCTGCGTGAGGTGCGCCGAGCGGCTGCTCGCCGGCGGCAAGGCCGCCGAGGCCGTGAGGCTCTACGAGGCGGTCCGCAAGGCCGACGTGCCCAAGCAGCGACACCTCGAGGCGACCCGCGGGGTCATCCTGGCCCGCGGGGCCGCGGGGGTCCCGCTGCTCGTCGCGCAGTTGCGGTCGGCGGACAAGGCGTTCTTCGGCATCGGCTTGCGCGTGGCGCGCGAGCTGCCCGGCCCCGAGGCGACCGAGGCGCTGGCGGCCGAGCTGAGCCGGCTGGCGCCCGGCCGTCGGGCGATGCTGCTCTATGCCCTGGCGGACCGCGGCGACCGCAAGGCATTGCCCGCCGTGCTCGCGGCGGCCGGGAGCGGCCCGAAGGCGGTGCGGCTCGTGGCGATGGGCGCGCTGGCACGCCTGGGCAACGCCTCGTGCCTGCCCGTGCTGCTGGCCGCCGCGGTTGACGCCGACGCCGAGCTGGCAAGCACGGCGAAGGCGACGCTGGCGAGGCTGCCCGGCGACGACGTGGACGCGGCCATGGTGGCGCGCCTGGCGAAGGCGTCGGGGAAGGTCCGCCAGGTGCTCATCGAGCTGACGGCGCGGCGAGAGATCGAGGCCGGGCTGCCCGCTCTCGCCCGCAGCGCCGAGGACGCCGACGCGGCGGTCCGCGCCGCCGCGGTGGCGGCCATCGGCGCCATCGGCGGCGAGAAGCAGGCCGCGGACCTCGTGCGGATCCTTCAGAAGACTGCCGATGCCAAGGAGCGCGCCGCCATCGGCAAGGCGCTCCGGGCGATCGGCGCCCGCACGGGGGCCGCCTGCGTGCAGCACCTGACGCCCCTCGCGCGAAGCGGGGAGGGCGCCCTTCGCGCGCTCGCGCTGCCCGCGCTCGCCTGCGCCGGCGGGCCCGACGCCCTCGCCGCCGTGGGTGCCGCCCTCGACGACAAGGACGAGGCCGTCCAGGACGCGGCGGCACGCGCCCTGTCCACGTGGCCCAACAACTGGCCCGACGACCTCGCCGTCGCGAAGCCGCTCCTGGCACTCGCCAAGTCGGGCAAGAAGCTGCCGCACCGCGTCCTCGCGCTGCGCGGCTACCTGGAGATGGTCCGGGGGGCCAGGAAGCTCAAGGACGGCGAGAGGCTGGCCAGGGTCGGCGAAGTGCTCCCGCTGATCCAGCGCCGCGAGGAGAAGCAGCTCGCGGTCTCGGTGCTCGGCACCATCCGAGCCGCGGGCGCGCTCGCGCGGCTGGCGGCCTTCGCGGCCGACAAGTCCGTGTCCGAGGAGGCGTCGGCGGCCATTGTCGAGCTGCTCCGCAGGGGCGGCGTGCCGGGCGCCTCGAAGGACCAGCGGCGCAAGGCGCTCCAGGCCGCGGTCGCCAACGCCAAGTCGGGCAGGACCAAGAAGCGCGCCGGGGACATGCTCAAGGCGATCCGCTAGCAGCGCGCCCTCGCCCGCAAGGGCCGCACCCACAACGGGCTCTGACACTCAGTGAGGGAGTCGCCAATGGGTGCCTCACGGAGCCGGTGTCTCTGGGTCGCATGGATCGCCTGCCTGTGGTGCGTCGCCGCGAGCGCCGCGCAGAAGCCGAGGCCGGGCACGGGCAATCGCGGCCTGAAGAACGCCGGCGGCAAGGCGCCGGTGCCGACGCGGGGCCGCTTCCGCGTCTTCATCCTCTCAGGGCAGTCGAACATGGTCGGCCAGGCCACCACGGGTGAGCTGGCCGACGAGCAGGCGGCCCTCCGCAAGCCCCACGAGCGCATCCGCGTGTGGAGCAGCGGCCAGTGGGAGTACCTGGTGCCCGCGCGGCGCTTCGGGCCGGAGGTGGGCCTGGCGCACGAGCTGGCGAAGGCGTGGCCCGAGGACACCATCGGCATCATCAAGATCGCCGTCGGCGGCACGGGCATCCTGGCCTTCGTGCCCGACTGGAAGAGGGAGGAGGCCGCGCTCACCGGCGACGCGCACAAGGGCCCCATTTACAACGACATCGTGGCCTGCGTGCGTGCGGCCAGGGAGGTCAGCAAGTTCGAGCTCGCCGGCTTCGCCTGGAAGCAGGGCGGCAAGGACATGCGCAAGCCCGAGGTCGCCAGGAACTACCTGGTCCACCTCAAGCGCCTCGTCGAGGGGCTGCGGAGGGACACCGGCGTCCCGGAGCTTCCCGTCTTCATCGGCACGCCGCTGTCGCTCGACGAGCTCGAGGCGGCCCTGGGCAGGCCGGAGCTGGCGAAGGCCCGCCGTGGGCGCCCGGGCCTGGCCGGCGTGCTGCGCGCGCAGAACGAGGCCGCGAAGCAGATCCCCCACTGCCGCACGGTCGTCCACGGCCGGCTCCCGGTCCGCGCGGACGGCATCCACTTCAACACCGAGGGCCAGCTCACCCTCGGCAAGCTCTTCGCCAAGGCGATCCTCGACTACTACCGTTGACCCGGGAGACGGCGCGGATGCGCCGGGGGCTGCCCGCTCACGGCTGCCGGGGCGCGAGGCACAGCACCCGGCCGTCGCGCGTCGAGAGGTAGAGCCGACCCTTCGCAGCGATCATGCCGTCAAAGGCCGGCGGGGAGGCCAGCGGCTGCTGCTTCAGGAGCGTGCCGTCGGCGGCTGAGAAGACCTGGAGCGCCGCGCCCTTCCGACCGTCGAATGCTGCGTAGGGGTCCTGCTCGTCGAGCACGTCGGGAGGCCCCGCCGCAAACAGGCGGTCGCCGGCGAGCACCATGGCCCGGACGCGGACCGGGATCATCTTCTGCCACTTCGCCGGCCGCTGGCGCACGTAGCCGGTGCCTTTCTCAGCGCCTTGGCCGCCGCGCCGGTGCTTGTCGGTGTAGGCCTCCTTCGGCAGCCACTGGACGGGCTTGAGCGCCTTCGACAGGAACGTCGGCTCGTTGTCGTTGGCGTCCGCGAACAGCAGGTAACCGTGCGAGGCCGGGATGAAGAGCGGGCTCCACTGGATGCGGCGGTAGAAGTACTTGACGGCGAACGTGGTGCTGTCGTCGAAGACGACGAGTTGCCCGGCCTTCGGCGAGTGCTGGGCGAAGTAGAAGCCCGGCCAGCGCCGGCTGTACATCCAGTAGATGCGGTCGTACCCCGTGTCGTCGAGGAACCCGCCCGTGGCGGCGAGGTGCAGGGCGCCCATGTCCAGCTCGCCGAGGCTGCTCTCCCGCCTTGTCGGCAGGCGGTTGAGCTTCGCGTCGAACTTCACCCGCATCATGTAGAGGTCCTTGCCGTCGCTGACAAGCAGGTCGGGCAGCGCCCCTTCCATGGCGAAGGGTCGGCCCACGTCGGTCTTGACGTCCGGCCAGGGCCCCTCGAGCAGGTGATGGTGGAGCACCTTGCCTGTCCTCGCGTCGAGCCCGTAGACCAGGATCCCGCCGTCGAGGAACGACGACCGCCCCGCCGCGAAGTACACGACCCCACCCTGCACCAGCACGCTGCCGTGCACAGGCCAGACCGACTCGACCTGCTCGAACGACACCAGCCGCCGGTCCTCCGGCGCGGCACGGAACCGCCAGACCAGCGCCCCGTCCGCCGCGCGGAGGCAGTACACCGAGCCGTCCCGGCAGCCGAACAGCACCGTGCCGGCGTGCACCGTCGGGGCGGAGTCGATGCGCCCGCCAGCCGTGAAGCTCCAGAGGGCCTTCCCGTCGGCCGCGCCGAGGCAGCGGATGCGGTGGGCGTCCTTCTCCGCCACCCAGAGCCTGTCGCCGACGAGCACGGGCGGGGAGCCCTGGCAGGCGAGCTTGGCCGCCCAGGTCTGGCTCAGCTCGGCGGGCACCGCGGCCTTCGAGCAGCCGCTCCGCCGCACGTCGTGCCGATACATGGGCCAGTCATCGTCATTGCCGACTGCCGATTGGCGATTGGCGATTGCCCCGAAGGCGGGGCCGCGCTCGAGGGCGGCGCTGGGCTTGACGGGGTCGGCCGGGTCGGCGGCCATGGCGAGATAGCCGCTGACCTTGACGCCCGGGTAGCAGAAGCACTGGTCGGTCGGCGCGTAGAACAGCCCGTTGGCCGGCGTGGCGCCCGTGAAGCATGGGGCGCGGAGCCAGTCGTTGCGCATGTGGCCGTCGCCCTCGATGTCCACGAACTCGGCGCCGCGCTTGGGCAGGATGAGGAACCTCTCGGTCGCCTTGCTGCGGTGGCAGCGGTAGTGGTGGCCCGGCGAGATCAGCTTGCCCACGTTCACCGTCTTCTTCACCTCGCCCGTCCTGAGGTCGCGGCCCTGGAAGGAGGCGCACCAGACCAACCCGCCGGCGACAAACAGATCCGTCGGCTGCGTGCACGCCGCCGCCCAGCCTGTCCTGCTGCCGGCCCGCCACAGCGGCTTGCCGTCGCTCAGCGCGTAGGCGCTCAGGGTGAGACGCTGTGCCGGCCGCCGCCGGCGTTTCTTGGCCGGCTCCTGCTTCGGCTTGGCTTCGGCTGCGGGGAGCTGGGTGTGGCCGTTGTAGAGCACGACGCCGTCGCGGATCACCAGGTTGCTGCCGCCGCCGACGGCCGTCGCGATGGGGTTGGGGGCCTGCCAGATCTGCTTGCCGGTCCTCGCGTCGAGGCAGACGAGCGCGTCCATGTTGTGGTAGACCACGCGCCCGCCCTGCGCGGACAGGGCGTAGGGCAGGACGCGGGTGCCCTCGTTGCGCCACAGCGGCTTGCCCGTCGTGACGTCCACCGCCGCGAGGGTGTCGTCGAGCGCGTCCTTGCGGAAGCGCGCGGTCGCCGCCACCGATCGCTTCGTCGTGATCTTCACGACCAGGACGCCGTCGGACAGGATCATCTCGTCGGTGCCCTTCGTGCCCTCGAGGGCCTCGACGAGCACCTTGCCCGTCGCCGCGTCGAGCACCGAGACGGGCGAGTCGAGGAAGCGCACGGTGACGTAGACGCGATCCCCCTCCGCGACCAGTCGCCGCGGGATCGTGTGGTGGATGCCCCAGCGGGCAGCGCTGCCCGTGCCGAACTCCGGCTGCCACTGCTCCATGGGCACCTTCCAGAGCAGCACGCCGTTGAAGGCGTCGCGCGCGACGAGCTTGCAGCGCTGAGGCAGCTTCCTGTAGATGCCCGTCTGCCCCTCGTCGAAGATGGTGAAGATGCGGCCGCCCGCGGTGACCACCGCCTCGACGCTGCTGGCGAACTCGTGGCTGCGGCACCACCGCGGCCCGGCGACCCAGCGCAGGCGCTTCGGCGGGCCGATCGCCCGGTCCTGCGCCACCGCGTTGCTGCTCGCGTCGTGGAGGAAGTGCGACCACTCGTCCATCCCCGCCGGCCGCGGCTTCACCGTCTTCTGCCACGTCCCGCCCTGGCGCACATACGCCACGCCCTCCGGCGCGAGCACGCGGCGGATCTCATCCATCGCCACGTTGCCGGGCTCGCTCGCGACCAGCAGGTTCACCAGGTCGCGGACGTAGGGCAGGCGCTTGCCGTCGAAGCGGTCGGCGGAGACCCTGCCGGCGACCCCGCGCGCCTGGATGTGCTCGCGGGCGCGGGCGACGGCGGCGGCATCGGTGTCGAGGCCGTGGACCAGGTAGCGCTCGTTGTGTCGGAGCGCGGCGGTCAGCTTGCCATCTCCGCAGCCGAGATGGACGACGAGCCCGCCGCGCACGCCCGTCGCGGCCAGGATGTCGCGAGCCTGTTCGTCCGCCGTGGCCGCCGCGGCGCGGCCGACGCCGAGGCTGACGACACACAGCAGAAACGCCAACGCGCACCGCTCGGCTCCCATCCGGTCAGAGTCGGGCTTCATGGCTTGCTCCTTTGGTAGCACACGACGTCGCCACTGCTCAGGGCGACGTAGAGTCGGCCAGGCACCGCCGCCATCCCGTCCCACACGGGCGGCGACGTCAGCTTGTGCTCGGCCAGCTTCTTGCCCTCGGCAGCGGAGAAGGCGGCGAGCACGCCGCCCTTGCGGCCCTCCCACGCGCCGTGGGGGTCCTTGGGATCGACGACGTCCGGCGAGCCGGCCACGAACAGCGTGTCGCCGGCGCGGACCATGGCGGTGATGCGGATGGGGACGCGCTGGTTCCACAGGACCTTCGCGCCGCGGGGCCGGCGGCGCCCCTTCTTGGCCTTTGCCCCTGCCGCGGTGATGGGCTGTGTCAGCGAGTAGCAGGTCAGGCGGTAGCCCTGGGCGCCTGGCTTGAAGACGGTCTCGCGGCTGCGCGACGGGTAGATCTCCACGCCGTAGGCCACGCCCTTGCCCAGGACCATGACCCCGCTCGTCTGCGCCCTGCCCGCCTTCCAGAGCGTCCGATTGAACCAGCTCGGGTCGAGGTAGCCGCCGGTGGTGAACAGGTGGGGCCCGCCGCGGCCCTCGGACGTCGCGACCTTCATCTGTCGGATGAACACGCCGGCGCCGTCGGTGCCCGGGATGTCGTTGAGCAGGCCGACCATCGCATGGCCGTGGGTCTCGGGCGTCATCTTGCCCGTCTTGGGGTCGGGGTGATAGACCGTCTCGTGCTTCGCGACCTGGCCCGTCGCCGGGTCGAGCGCGTAGAGGTGGATGCCGCCGTCGAGGTACGACGACCGGCCCGCGGCAAGCCAGCATTCCCCCTCGTGCACCAGCACGCTGCCTGGGACGGGCCAGGGCGACTCGAGCTGGCCGAAGGCCATCACCCGCTGCTCCCGCGGCGCCGCGTCGAACCGCCAGGCCAGCACCCCGTCCGCCGCGCGCAGGCACGTCACGCACCCGTCGGCCGAGCCGAAGAGCGCCAGGCCCCGGTGCACGGTCGGCGGGGAATCAACCCGTGCCCCAGCCGTATGGGCCCAGACCGGCTTGCCGTCGGCCGCGTCCAGCGCCTGCACGGTGTGGGCGTCCACCGCGGCCACGAGCACCTTGCCGTCGGCGACGACCAGCCCGCTCGGCCGGGTGCCGATGGCGGCTCGCCAGCCCACGGCCAGGTCGGCGGGCACGGCGGCCTCGGTGGCGCCGGTGCGACGGCCATCATGCCGGTAGGTGGGCCAGGAGGTGGACGTGTCGAGTGTCGAGTGTCGAGTGTCAAGTGAGGACCCGTATGCCGGCCCCTTCTCCAACCGCGCCTTTTCTTCCGCTCTTCCCTCGTCCCTCTTCGGCGCGAGGGCGTTGAAGCCTGTGAGCTTGGCGTCGATGTAGCAGCCGCAGGGGTGGGGTGCGACGTAGAGCAGGCCGTTGCAGGGCACGTTGCCGAGCAGGCAGCCGCTGCGCACCCAGTGGTTCTGGGTGTTCTCGCCCGTGGCGAGGTCCACGAACTCCACCCCGCGGCGCGACGCGAGCAGGAACCGCTCGGTGATCTTGTTGCGGTAGCAGCGGTGGTGGTGGCCGACGTTAAAGACGTCCTTCGTCGCCAGCTCCTTGCGAAGCTTGCCGGTCTTCAGGTCGAGCGCCTGGATGCGGTAGTCCACCTTGCTCGAGTCCCTGGCCCTGTAGCCGCTGCCCCACACCGAGCCGTACTCGGTCTTGGCGTCCACGTGGGTCCACACGGTGTCGCCGACGACGAAGACGTCGGGCGGGGTGCAGTGGCCCCAGGCGCCGTAGGGGTGCTTCCACATCTGCCGGCCGTCGGCGGCGTCGAAGGCGTAGAGGGAGCCGGGCATGGTGTGATAGGTGTGGTGGGTGTTCGGCTCGGGCTGGGCGAGGAGCACGACGCCGTCGTGGTAGACCAGGACGGTGAGCAGGTACTCGAACATGCCCGCGAAGCCGAGCTTGCGGACGGCGCCGTCGGGCAGTGCGGGCCGCTCGACGCGCCAGAGGGTCTTGCCGGTGTCGGCGGCCAGGCACTCGATCGCCTCGGTGGTGAGCACGAGCGCGCGCCCGTCGCCGGCGGCCAGCTCGAGCCGGCCGAAGGGGTCCTGGCCGCGGCCGGAGCGCACGCCGGTGAAGGGGCCTCGCCGCCAGAGCACGCGGCCGCTCTTCGCATCGACGGCGCAGACGTGCTTGCCGGGCGGTGGAGTGGGGCTCTCGCCTCGGGCCGCGACGGGGGGCCTGGCCTTCGGCGGCGGGTTGATCGACACGAACAGCCGGTCGCCGGTGCAGAGGATCTCGTCGGCGTGGGCGGTCTCGGCATAGACGCGCCGCTCGGCGCCCGTCGCCGCGTCGAGGGCCGTCACGGGCGCCGTGGCGCCGAGCGTCGCGTAGACGGTGTCGCCCACGGCCACCAGGCGCTTGCCGACGTGCGGCGGCATGGTGAACCGCCCGGTGGTGACCCCGGCCCCTGTCTCCGCAGTGCCGCTGAATGCCCTGGAGCCCCAGTTCGGCACGGGCCGCTTCCAGAGCAGGACGCCGTTGAAGGCGTCGCGCGCGACGAGCCGCCACTGGCTCGGCACCGTGTCGTCCACGCACGGGAGCGTCTCGTCGAGGATGCAGAAGAGGCGGCCCCGCGCCGAGACCATGGCGCTCACGCTCGGCGTGTAGCCGTGGCTGCGCGCCCACCGCGGCCCGGCCGTCCACTGGAGCTGGCGCGGCGGGCCCACCACGCGGTCGCGGGCCACCGCGTTGCCGCCGGCGTCGTGGAGGTGGTGGGTCCACTCGTCGATGTCCTTCGGCCACGGCTTCGCGGCCTTCGTCCAGCCCTGGAGGCCGGCGGGCGATGTGTCGAGGGTCGAGTGTCGAGTGTCAAGGGAGCCGTCTCGGAAGAGGAGCACCCCTCGGGGGGCGAGCACGCGCGCGATCTCCTCACTCGACACTCGACACTTGACACTTGACACTACGACGTTCACCAGGCTGTCGGCGTAGGGCAGGAAGGGCCGGTCCCAGTGGATGACGGACACGGGTCCGTAGAGGCCGGCCTCGCGGATGCGCCTGCGCGCCGGCCCGACCTTCGCGGCATCGGGCTCGAGACCGTGGACCAGGAAGCTGTCGCCCGCGCGCAACGCCGCGGTCAGCGCGCCGTCGCCGCAGCCAAGGTGCACCACCAGCCCGCCACGGACGCCCGCGGCCGCCAGGATCTCTTTCGCCGAGGCCTGACCCGCCCCGGCCCGCGCGTGGCTCCACGCAGCGCCGCCCGCTGCCACGACGAGCAACGCCCACACCCGAAGGTAACGGCTGCCGCAGGGTCTGGCGCGTGTTGGCATGTGCTCGCTCCTCGGCTGCGTCGGTCCTGCTCTCGGTATCGGAAGAGCCGCCCGTCGGAGAGGCTCGGCACCAGTGTAGCCCCGCGGCGACCCCCTGTCCAGCGCGCCCGGGCAGCCTCCCGCAAGGCGGTGGAGCTACTCGCCCCAGAGGAGCCGCATCATCTCGCCGCGCAGCTCCCGGCGGACGTCGGCATGCTCGGGGCCGACTTCGCCCGCCGAAGCGGGGGCTTCGTCGCCCCGCGAAGGCGGGTCGGCGGCGAGGTTGTGCCACTCATGGGGGTCGGTGCGGTGGTCGTAGAGCTCCTGCTCGCCGTTCTGGCAGAGGGTGTAGCGGTGGGTGCGGGAGCGGACGGAATGGTGGATGCCTGTGTCGCCCCTTGCGGATGTGAGCGCCACGGGCGGCCCCTCCCACTGGCCTGCGGCTGGGTCGTCGAGCAAGGGGCGCAGCGAGTGGCCGTCGAGGCGGTGGCCGTGGGTGTCGGCATGGGGCTCGCGCGGCAGGCCGCACAGGTCGAGCAGCGTCGGGTAGACGTCGATGAGCGAGACGGGGGCCTCGCACGTGCCGCCACGCTGCGCGATGCCCGGGGCGCGCACGATCAGCGGGACCTGCGACGACTCCTCCCACAGCGAGTCCTTGAAGATGTAGTCCTTCTCGCCCATGTGGTAGCCGTTGTCGCTGGTGAAGACGACGAGCGTGTCGTCGCGGCAGGGGCTCGCGTCGAGCGCGTCGAGGACCTTGCCGACCTGCTCGTCCACGAAGGCGACGCAGGCGAGGTAGGCCTGGAGCCACTCGCGCCAGAGCGCCTCGCCGCCCTTCATCACCAGGTCGCGCATGAGGAAGCCGTACGGGCGGTGCTCGACCAGCGCCCGCGCGCAGTCGTCGAGGTCGCCAGCCAGCACGGGCGGCAGGGCCAGGCTCTCGGGTGGGAACAGGTCGAAGTACCGCGACGGCGCGTTCAGCGGCGTGTGCGGCTTCATGAACCCGAGGGCGAGCAGGAAGGGGCGATCGTGCTCTCGCCGCAGCACCTCGACGCCCCAGGCCGCGACCTTCTCGTCGGGCAGCAGGTCGCGATCGTCGTCGCTCGCGTAGCGGAACGGGCTGCCGTCGCCGTGCCGCGCCCCGGAGGCCCGGCCGCCGAAGATCGCCTCCAGCGGGCCGAAGGCCGTCTCGATATGGTGGCGGAACCTCGCTCCGTCGAGGAAGAAGCGGTCCAGCCCCTCGTAGCGCCGGGCATACGACGCGAGCGGCTCCCCCTCGTACATCCACTCCTGGCGTTCCGTCGTCGCCGCGCCCAGCGACGGGCCGTAGTCGGGGCCGTAGGCGTAGTCGGTCCACCAGGCGGGGTCCACCACGCCTGCGTGCAGCACCTTGCCGGCGCCGAACACGCGGTAGCCGCTGTGCTTGAAGTGCCTGGGCAGCAGGACGGCGTCGCGGAGCAGCGGCGCGCCCCAGCCCCGGCGCCCGTAGCAGCCGGTGGTCGCGAGTGGCGTGGTCGTCCGCCAGTGGTCCCAGAGCGTGTACTGGCCGGTGGTGTGCGCATAGAGGCCGCTGAACAGGCTGTTGCGAGAGGGGAGGCAGACGGGGCAGTTGTTGTGTGCGTTGGTGAACCGCACGCCCTGGCTCATGAGCCGCTGGAGGTGTGGCGCGGGCGCGCAGGGGGTGCGGCCCATGCCCGCTATGGCGTTGTTCAGGTCGTCGCAGATGATGAACAGGACGTTGGGCCGGTCGCATCGGCGGGCGTTCACGGCGGCATCCTCCACGAGCGGCCGCGGGCCTGGCGGTGGCGAGGCCCCGCGCCGCCGGCAGATGGTAGCACCTCGCGGGGCCGCGAGGCAAGGGGACTGACTTGACGCGGACGCCCGTGCCGTGCTACATGCCCGCGTGGTATTGCGACGTACGGTGACCGAGAGCAAAGGAGAGGACGCATGGCGGATGGACCCGCGAAGGTCGGCCTCGTCGGCTGCGGGGCGATCAGCAGGAAGTACCTGGAGAACTCGAAGCGCTTCGAGGTGTTCGACATCGTGGCCGTGGCGGACGCGCGGCCCGAGGCAGCGGAGGCCAGGGCGTCGGAGCACGGGGTGGCGACGGCCTGCGGCGTGGACGCGCTGCTGGCCGATCCCGAGATCGAGATCGTCGTGAACCTCACGCCCCACGCCGCGCACGGCGCGCTCGGCGTCGCGACCCTCGAGGCGGGCAAGAGCACGTACAACGAGAAGCCCTTCGCGGTCCGCCGCGAGGACGGCCGGCGCATGCTCGCCCTGGCCGCCGAGCGGGGCCTGCGGGCCGGCGGCGCGCCCGACACCTTCCTTGGCGGCGCCTGGCAGACCGCGCGCAAGCTGCTCGACGACGGCCTCATCGGCGACCCTATCGGAGCCTCGATCTGCCTCATGGCCTACAAGGCCCCCCAGCGCGCCGAGCCACAGCCAGGGCCCGACGGCTACGTGAGCTTCTATCGCACCAACTTCTTCGACTTCGGCGTCACCTGGAGCTTCGACCGCGGCCCCTACTACCTCACGGCCGTCATCAACCTCCTCGGCCCCGTCCGCCGCGTCACCGCCTCGACCGCCAAGCCCTGGGCCGACCGCGGCTTCGCCGACATGGTCCAGACCCCCACCCACTTCGCCGGCATCCTCGACTTCGCCAACGGCGCCGTCGGCACATTCCTCATCACCTCCGACGTCTACGGCACGGGCCTGCCGCACATCGAGATCTACGGCACCGGGGGCTCCCTGCGCTGTATCGACCCCAACTGCTTCGGCGGCCAGCTCCTGCTGCGGCGGCCCGACGGCCGCGAGCTGGTGCCCGTGGACTGCGCGTTCGGCTACAACGACAACAGCCGCGGCGTCGGCATCGCCGACATGGCCGCAGCCATCCGCAGCGGCCGGCCCCACCGAGCCAGCGGCGAGATGGCCTTCCACGTCATCGACATCGTCCACGCTCTGCACGAGGCGTCCGACCAGGGACGCCACATCGAGCTCGAAAGCACCTGCGACCGCCCCGCGCCGCTCCCCCAGGGCCTCGACGACTGGACCATCGACGCGTAGGCACAGGAGAGTCCGCCCATGCTCGAGCTCGGCACGTACGACTTCTGGTTCGACGGCGAGCCGATCGTCCCCGGCGACACCCTCGAGGAACGGCTCGCGAACCTCGAGGCCTGGGGCTACCAGGGCATCCAGCTCGGCCGACCCTCCCGCGAGCTCGGCTGGCCCGCCATCCGACAGGCCCTGGCCGACAGCAGCATCCGCCTGCTCATCGCGGGCGGCGGCGGGCCGCTGATCTCGCCCGACCCCGAGGCCCGACAGGCCGGCGTCGCGAAGATGCAGGAGGGGCTCCGCCAGGCGGCCGACCTCGGCGCCGTCGGCTCCATCTGCGTCCCCATCTTCGGCAAGCCCAACATGGACCCGCCGGCGCCGCCGCGCACGCTCTACGACCTCGAGCGCGAGCAGCTCATCGACAGCCTCACCCAGGTCGCGCCCGTCGCCGAGCAGACTGGCGCCCTGGTCATCCTCGAGCCGCTCAACCGCTACGAGACCCACTTCATGCAGCGGCTCGGCCAGGCCGCCGACATCTGCCGCGCCGTCGGCAGCCCGGCGATCACACTGATGGCCGACTTCTTCCACATGAACATCGAGGAGCCCGACATCGGGCAGGCCATCGAGGAGGTGGCCGACTGCCTCGCCTACGTCCACCTGGCCGACAGCAACCGCTATCAGCCCGGCGCCGGCCACCTCGACTTCCGGCCCGGGCTCGCCGCGCTCAAGCGCATCGGCTACGACGGCTTCATGACCCTCGAGTGCCGCATCCTCGGCGACGACAAGGGCCAGGCCCTCGCCGACTCGGCGCGACTCATACGCGAGATCTGGGAGCAAGTGTGAGCGGGCCGCTCGCGCCGCGAGGGGCTGGACAGCCGGCAGCGGATCGGCCTTGCGCGTTCGGCGGCCGGGCTGGCTTGCGCTATTGATACGCGCAGAAGTGATGTCCTACCGCAGCGTTCCCAGACCGTCATTCCGAGCGGAGCCCGCTGCCAGGCCGGCGAAGTCGAGGAATCTCTCTTCCTCTGACCCCTGACGGGGAAAGACCGACGGCTCGCGGACAAGCCGTCGAGGAGAGATCCCTCGACTCCGCTTCCCGCCTTCGCCGACGCTTCGGCGGGCGGGCCGCTTCGCTCGGGATGACACGCGGGGGGCTCTGTGGGACATTCGTTGTGCGCGCATCAATAGCGTGATTCACGCCTGAAGGCGTGGGGTCCAAACGCGCGGCGGGCCGTTCGGAGTCTCGCCCTTCAGGGCGAAGTACGGCGTCCGCATGCCAGCGGATCGCTGCAAGCCATCTACTTCTCGCCCTCCGCCTCGAGCAGCTTGATGCGGATGTTGCGGAAGCGCAGCGGCAGGCCGTGGTCCTGGAGCCCGACGTGGCCGACGAGCGGGCGGTCCTTGCGGCTGGTCTTCGAGAGGTCCACGTCCACGACCTGCTCGCCGTTGAACGCGACCTGGAGCTGGGAGCCGCGGCAGGTGATGACCATGCGGTTCCACTCGCCGGCTGGCTTGGCCATGTTCTTGGTCGGGCCGATGGTGCCGATGATGCCGCCGCAGTCGTGGGCGCCGACCTTCTTCTTGCCGTGGCAGTCGCTGATCTGCACCTCGATGCCCGTGCTCACCGGGTTGTTCTTGTCCTTGACGCGGACGAACACCCCGCTGTTGCCGCCCTTGGGGATCTTGAACTCGAGGTCGAGCACGAAGTCGCCGTACGGCTTCGCGGCCCACAGGTAGGCGTCGTAGCGCTTCCAGCCGCGCTCGCCCGGCCGCGGCTGGACGGCCAGCACGCCGTCGGCCTCGACGAGCCAGTTCCCCTTCGTCTCCCAGCCCGTCAGGTCCTTGCCGTTGAACAGGGTGACGAAGCCCTCGTCGCCCTCGGCCTCCTCCGCCGCGGCCGCGCCGCACAGCAGGGCGACGGCGACGAGCCCAACGACAGCCCACCGATCGCTCGTACGCATGTCCTTCCTCCTTCCGAACAGGCCGGCTCGGCTAGGCGATGCCGCGTGCCTTGAGGTAGTCGATGCTCATGCGCGCGCACTCGAGGGGCGGGCGGGTCCAGCGGTCCTGCTCGACGAGGTACCACTCGACGCCCGCCTCGGGCGCGGCGGCGAAGATCCCGTCCCAGTCGAGGATGCCCTGGCCCACCTCGGCGAAGGGGCAGGTCTCGTCGGCGGGGGCCGGGGCGCGGTCCTTGATGTGGAGACGGGGCAGGCGGCCGGCGTACTTGCGGATGTAGGCGACGGGGTCCTCGCCGCCGGTCTGGACCCAGTAGACGTCGAGCTCGGCCTGGATGTGGGCGGCGGGGATGGTGGCGAGCAGGTAGTCGAGCCCGTACTGGCCGTCCACGGTGGCCTCGAACTCGAAGGCGTGGTTGTGGTAGCAGACGCGGATGCCGGCCTCGGCGGCCCTGGCGCAGCCCTCGGCGAGGTCGGCGACCACGGCCTTCCAGTCGCCCTCGCGCTGGCGCAGCTCGCCGCCGATGCCCGTCATCACCGTGTCGATGCCCAGCTCGCCGCAGCGGTCCACGACGGCCTGGGTGTTCTCGCGCAGCTCCTTCGGGCTCGCGCCGCCGCCGGTCAGCACCATCCCGCGGTCGGCCAGCACGCCGAGGAACTCCTGAGCGCTCATCCCCTTCGGCGGGCCGCCCTCGACACCCGCGTAGCCCATCGCCGCGACCGCCTCGAGCGTCGCCACGGGGTCCGACGCCATCTGCTCCCGCACCGTGTAGAGCTGTAGCCCGACCGGGATGTCCGCCATCGCTCGTCTCCTTTCCTGGCTCGACGGGCTCCCCCTCCAGGACGGGCGCAACTCTAGGCCAATCGCCCGCAGAAGTCAACCGCCGCCGGCCGACGGCGAAGGGCGCTTGACCCGGGCCTGCCCTTTGCGGACACTATGGCGTCGGTCAGCAGCCCGGCGCGACGGGCTGGGCCGAGCGCCCGACGGGGTCCCGAGTAAAGGAGAGAGGACATGGGCCAGATTCCGATCGCGCTCCAGCTCTTCTCGGTGCGCGGCGAGGTGGACAAGGAGCTGCCGGCGACGCTCAAGGCCGTCGCCGACATCGGCTACGTGGGCTGCGAGCCCTGGGGCTACGGCGGCGAGGCCGTCGAGTGGAAAGGGCACAGCGCCGCCGACCTCCGCACGATGCTCGACGACAACGCCCTGACCTGCTGCGGCATCCACCTCCAGACCGGCGCGCTGCTCGGCGATAACCTCGCTCGCACCATCGAGCTCAACCAGGCGCTCGGCAACCGCTTCCTCATCATCGCCGCCGACAAGGGGCGCATGTCGTCCGTCGCGACCATCGCGGAGCTGGCCGGCATCCTCAACTCGGTGGCCGAGACCCTCGCGCCCCTCGGCATGGCCACCGGCTACCACGCCCACCCGTTCGACTTCGAGACGGTCGAGGGCGAGGTGGCCTGGGTCCGGCTCTTCGGCCAGGTGCGGCCCGAGGTCATCATGCAGATGGACGTCGGGAACTGCATGCGGGGCGGCGGGGACCCGATCGCCATGCTCCGCCAGTTCCCCGGCCGCGCGCGCTCGGTCCACCTCAAGGACTTCGGTGGCCCCGCCGGCGCCGTCATCGGCGAGGGCGAGGCCGACTGGCCCACGATCTTCGAGCTGTGCGAGACACAGCACCACACCGAGTGGTACGTGGTCGAGGAAGGCGGCGAGGGCGGCATGGGCTTCGACGTGTCCGCGCGATCGCTCGCGGCGCTGCGGGCGATGGGCAAGTGACCCCTCGAACGGCGCAAAGCAGCAGCAAGGAGCGCAGGCGATGAAGATCGGTGTGGTGTGCGGGCCGCTGACCCTGAAGCAGGACTTCGCGGGCATGTGCCGCTGGCTGGCGGACAACGGGTTCGATGCCGTCGACATGGGCGGTCCGGACGCTGCGGTGAAGGCGACGATCGAGGCCGCGGGCCTCGAGGTCGGCTCCTTCAGCGTCCCGACGCTCGCCCGCGCGCTCGACGCCAACGAGGCGAAGCGCCAGGAGGCCGTCGCCGCGGCGAAGGCCGACGTCCGCAAGGCCGCCGACCTCGGGCTCACCACCCTCTTCGCCTGCCTCGTGCCCGTCAACCGCCAGGCGCCGCGCGCCGAGACCTTCGAGATCTGGAAGACCTTCTGGCCCGACGTCGTCGAGCTGTGCGAATCGCTCGGCATCTGCATCGCCATGGAGCCGTGGCCCGGCCCCGCGCCGGCCTACCCGACCCTCGGCTGCACGCCCGAGATGTGGCGGGCCATGTTCGACGTCTGCCCGTCCGAGGCATTCGGCCTGTGCTTCGACCCGTCGCACCTCGCGAGGCTCGGCATCGACACTCTCCGAGCGCTCCGCGAGTTCGGCCCGCGCGTCCACCACGTGCACGGCAAGGACACGGCCATCTCGGCCGAGGACCTCTACCTCCAGGGCCGCCTGCCGCCGACCTTCGGCACCCCGACCTTCAAGTGCAGCGAGGGCTGGTGGCGCTACTGCATCCCCGGCGACGGCGTGGTGGACTGGCGCGCCCTGGTCGTCGAGCTCACCGCGCTCGGCAAGTCCGATCTCGTCTTCAGCATCGAGCTCGAGGACGGCTGCTACATGGGCGACGACGACGCCAACAAGGCCGGGCTCCTCGCCGCACGCAGCCACCTGCTCAGCGTCGGTCGCTGACCCGCGACGGCGCCGTGCGGTGCCTCGCAGGCAGGTGACCTGGCAAGGAGACGCGCTGTGAAGAGGCAGATGGACCGGCGCCGCTTCCTGGCGTCCACGGGCGCGGCCGCCGCCGCGCTCGCAGCGACCCCGCATGCCGAGGCCAAGGCGAAGCGCGCGAACGTGGTGCTCATCATGGCCGACGACCTCGGCTACGAGACCCTCGGCTGCAACGGCTCGGCCAGCTACAAGACCCCACACCTCGACGAGCTGGCACGCACCGGCGCCCGCTTCACCCACTGCTACAGCCAGCCGCTGTGCACCCCCACCCGCGTCCAGATCATGACGGGACGCTACAGCTTCCGGAACTACACACGCTTCGGCACCCTCCGCCAGGGCGAGCACACCTTCGCCCACATGGCCAGGGACGCGGGCTACGTCACCGGCTGCTTCGGCAAGTGGCAGCTCGCCGGCGGCGGCGGCCAGACCGCACCCCAGGCCGGCTTCGAGAACTTCTGCCTCTGGAACTACCCCGGCCTCGGCCGCGCCCGCTACGCCGACCCCTTCCTCGCATGGTCCGACCCCCAGGCCGGCCAGGTCGTCAGGAAGCAGCTCAAGGGCGCCTACGGCCCCGACGTCGTCACCCGCCATCTCTGCGACTTCGTCCGCCGCGCCGTCAAGGCCGGCAAGCCCTTCCTCGCCTACTACCCCATGATCCTCACCCACGACCCCTTCACGGCCACCCCCGACAGCACGGCCTGGAAGGCGAATCCCCACGCCAGCGGCAGGCCCTTCTTCCGCGACATGGTCGCCTACATGGACACCCTCGTCGGCCGCATCGTCGCCACCCTCGACGAGCTGGGCGTCCGCGAGGACACGCTCCTGGCGTTCCTTGGCGACAACGGCACCCACGCCACCATCGCGTCAAAGATGCGCGACGGCCAGACCCTCCGCGGCGACAAGGGCCTCCCCACCGACGGCGGCACCCACGTCCCGCTCGTCGTCCACTGGCGGGGCACCATCGCGGCGGGGCAGGTGCGCGACGACCTCGTGGACACCACCGACTTCCTGCCCACCATCGCCGAGGCCATCAGCGCCACGCCCCGCAAGCCGCCCGGCGACGGCGTGCTCGACGGCCGCAGCTTCCTGCCACAGCTCACCGGGCGCGAGGCCGCGCTGCGCGAGTGGGTGCTCGTGGACTACACCGAGCCGCGCCAGGACGGCTTCGGATGGCCCCGCGCCCGCTCCATCCGCGACCGGCGCTGGAAGCTCTATGGCTACTCGGTCTGCTGGCCCCGCAAGGGCGGCGAGCGCATCGTGAGGACCGGCCACCTCTACGACGTGGCCGCCGACCCCGGCGAGCGCAAGCCCAT
>CBFDBL010000038.1:0-19042 GCA_965603035.1 uncultured bacterium | reverse complement strand
CTGGTCACTACCCGCTGGCTACTTGATCGTGCAAACGCGCTTGATTTGGGGCTAGCTGCGGATGGCCAGCCTCTCATGGGAGAGGGTGCCCCGCTGGGTAGAGTCCACACTTCGCGAAGTGTGGACTCTACGCGCGCCGCCGCTCTCGCTCGCGGCGTCGGATGCTCGACCTGGCGCGAGGACAGGCCCAAGCTCCGACTGACCGCGGCACCCGCGAGCGCACGGCGGGAAAGGCGAGGCGCCAGCACAGTCGTCTGCGCGAGCGGCAGCCACCTGGGGATGGATAGCCTGTCATGGGAGAGGGTGCCCGCTGGGCAGAGTCCACACTTCGCGAAGTGTGGACTCTGCGCGCGCCGCCGCTCTCGCTCGCGGTGTCGGATGCTCGCCGTGGTGGGAGGACAGGCCCAAGCTCTGCTTGAGCGTGCGGAGTCGCGGACCTCCCGCAACAGGTCGAGACGATGAAGTGGAGGACGAGAAGCCCCCAACATCCGGGATCAGAACTCGAGAGACCCGCGCGTGTTGACAGGGATGGCGGCATTTGGTTTCATGCTGCCCGGATGCTTCGGGCGGTGCGGTGTCTGCTCCTGTTGTGCGGAGGTGCTTGAGCCGTGATCGTTTCCCTGTCGAGCGTGGTGTTGGTGGCGGCGGTGGCGTGGGGCCTGAACAGCTTCGTGCTGATGGCCGTGACGGTGGTGTGGCTGGTGGCGGCCTACTTCGTCTACGGCAAGCTGATCGAGCGTCGGCTGGTGTCGCCGACGGATGCGGTGACGCCGGCGGAGGCGCAGCAGGACGGGGTGGACTTCTACCCTGCGAAGCGGGTGGTGCTGTTCGGGCACCACTTCGCGTCGATCGCGGGTGCGGGGCCGATCCTGGGTCCTGTGCTGGCGGTGGCGTTCTTCGGGTGGGGTGCGACGGCGCTGTGGATCCTGCTCGGGGTGGTGCTGATCGGGGCGGTGCACGACTATATGGCGCTGATGATCTCGGTGCGGCACGGGGGCGCGTCGCTGCCGGACGTGGCGCGGAGCGCGATCGGCAAGTCGGCGCGGGTGCTGTTCCTGGTGTTCGTGTGGATTGGGCTGGTGCTGGTGATCACGGCGTTCTGCAACGCGGCGGCCGGCACGTTCGTGAAGGCGCCGGAGATCGTGGTGCCGACCTTCTCGCTCATGGGCATCGCGGTGCTGTTCGGGGTGCTCAACTACAAGCTGCGGCTCCACACGGCCATCAACACGGCGATCGCGCTGGCGCTGCTGGTGTTCGTCATGTGGCTGGGGTTCAAGTTCCCGATCCGGCTCGACGAGAGGTTCGGGGTGGCGGCCGAGAACGTCAAGAGCGTGTGGCTGGTGCTTCTGATCGTCTACGGTGTGGTGGCGTCGGTGCTGCCTGTGTGGGTGCTGCTCCAGCCGCGCGACTACATCGCGACGTGGATCCTGGTGGTGGGGATGGGGCTGGGCATCGCGGGGGTGGCCTACGTGCACCCGACGTTCACGGCGCCGGCCTTCACCGAGCCGGTGACGGCGAAGGGGCCTGTGTGGCCGATGCTGTTCATCATCGTGGCGTGCGGGGCGGTAAGCGGGTTCCACTGCCTGGTTGCTGGTGGGACGACGTCGAAGCAGCTCGGGAGCGAGCGGCACGGCCTGAGCATCGGTTTCGGCTCGATGCTGGTGGAGGGGGCGCTGGCGATCCTGGCGCTGATCGCGGTCGGCGCGGGCCTGTACTACTCGGGCGCGCAGGCGCAGGCGGCGGGCGGCGGGTTCGCGCTTCAGGAGATTCTCAAGCCGGACGGCGGTGGGCCGATCACGGCGTTCGGCCGCGGGTTCGACGTGCTCACGCAGCCGTTCCTCGGCCCCGTGGGCGGCTGGCTCGGGGTGGTCGGCTTCGGGATGATCATCGGCACGACGATGGTGAACGCCTTCGTGATGACGACACTGGACACGGCGGTGCGTCTGGCGCGCTTCATCACGACGGAGCTGGCGGGGCCGGTGGTGCCGGTGTTCAGGAACCGGGTGGTCGCGTCGCTGGCGGCGGCGGTGCCGGCTTACCTGTTGGCGGTGGCGCCCGACGCGTTCCGGAGCATCTGGCCGATGTTCGGTGCGGCGAACCAGCTCATCGCGGCGCTGGCGCTCATCGTGATCTCGGCCTACCTCATCAAGCACCACAAGCCGGCGCTCTACACCATGATCCCGGCCGCGCTCATGCTCGCCACCACGATGGCCGCGCTGCTGTGGCAGGCCTACAGCCATCTCATCGCCGCGGCGAAGCCGAACTACGTACTCGGCGTCACGGCGCTCGTGCTCTACGGCCTCGCCATCGTGCTCGCCCTCCAGGCGCCCCTGTGCAAGCCGGCGCCCGCGACCGAGGGCTGAGACGCCCCGGCGCCTCCCCAGCGCTCGGCTCAGTCCACGGGGCCGGGTCGGACGATGATGGGTGCGGTGGCGATGCGTGGGCGGACGGCGAGCCAGTCGATGCCCTGGAACTCGGGGTCGGGGATCTCGCGCACCTCCTCGACGCCGCGGTAAGGGCACATGGCGTCCACCCAGGCGATGAGGCGACGCAGGCTCACGGGGTCGACCTTCACCCCATGGTGCTTGCCGCTCGAGGCGCGCTCGATGAGGCGGCTGCGGTAGGAGAGCTTGGTCATGGGCGGGGGGGTGGCGTAGCCGGCGGGGTCGCGCTGGTGGTAGCCCTCGACCATGATCATGTCGGCGATGCCGAACCCTGGCGGCGGGCTCTTCGGCGGGACGTAGGCTCTGCCCCACGTGGGATTGCCGGTGAAGAGCCAGTAGCTTTGGTCGAAGCCGAGGCGTCCGGGCTTCGGGGTGAGGTCGAGCTTCGCGCGGCCCTTGCCCTCGCCGGTGTGGCACTTGGCGCAGTGCTTGTCCAGCACGGCGCGGACGAACCGCGGGTAGCTGACGGTCTCGTCGCCCCACGGCGGCGGGGTGATCGCGCGCGGCGGCTTGGCGATGGCAAGCGACTTGTCGCCGACGTCGGGCGTCACGCTGTGCAGCTCGTGGCAGCCGAGGCAGCCGCGCCGCTCGCCGGGCATCACGCCGCTGAAGCTGCGCATCGTCTGGAGCGCGCGGTAGCGCCCGTCGAGCAACTGGAAGTGGAGCGCGAGGCCCGAGGGCGCGGTGAAGTGCACGGAGCCGTCGCTCTCGATGGGCACGGTGCCGATGACGCGCTTGACCCCCTCGCTCTGGATGCCGGACACCACGGGGCCGCTCGAGAGGTAGGGGCGCTTGTGCCAGTAGGTGTAGGTCTTGCGGTCGATGTTGAGGATGCGTAGGTAGCGGGCCTTGCCGCGCAGCACCTCGGGGGCTCCCTGGTAGACGTTGTTGCTGTAGATGGTGCCGGGCTTCGGCTCGAGGCGCTCGTCGCGGGTGGGCCACGCGACGCGGTCCTCGATGACGCGCGGCCTCGGGCGCGGCTTCAGCGGCTGTGCGTGGAAGATGTTGTGCGTGCCCTCGTAGATCAGCTCGCGGTTGCCATCGACGTCCATCAGCAGGAGGAGGAACTTGCCGCCGCGGTTGGCCGAGACGATGAAGTCGGTCTCGCTGAGCGGATAGGGCGAGTAGTAGGCGCCGTAGGCGCCGCTGGCGTGGTAGCGGGGGCTCTCGATGGGATCGACGGGGCCGTTGCCGCACTCGGGGTAGGCGACGTCGGCGGTGACCTTGGTGAGGCCGTGGGGGAAGTTGAAGCCCTTGTCGGGGTCGAGGATCGCGACCGAGCCGGCGAACCAGTTGTGGTGGGCGCTGCCGGTGAACATGACGCGGCGGCTGCCCGGGATGCTGCGGGCGTCCTTGAGCAGGTCGGGCCACACGCTCTGGTTGCCCCAGAAGGCGGCGACCTGGGTGCCGTCGGGGTTCATCGTCCACAGGCTCTGGCAGCGCCACAGCGGCTTGTCGGTGTACTCCCAGCGCGTGTAGATGACCCGCCCGTCGTTCATCACCGAGGGCGTGTAGTCGGGCTCGTTGCCGCGCGAGACGAGATAGATGTTCCTGCCGTCGCGGTCGCAGCGCGCGAGGATGAAGGCGCTGGTGGGCGGCATGCAGCGGACCCAGGTGTGGCCGCGTGTGGTCGAGAAAATGATGTGCCCATCATCCGGCAGGTAGATGGGGTCGAAGTCGTCGTAGGGGCCGTCGGTGAGCTGGGCGAGGCCCGTCCCGTCAACGTTGATCTCGTAGAGATGGAATGACTTCTCGTTGTGCGGCTTGAAGCAGAAGACGACCTGCTTGGCGTCCCAGGACAGGTCGGGCCGCCAGAAGGAGCCGTGGAGCGGCGGCTGCGGCATGAGCTGGCGCAGGTGGCCCGCGGGGGACAGCCCTTCGAGCACGAGCAGGCGGGCGCCGGGCACGGCCATGTAGCCAAGCATGTGGCGGGCCTCGTGGGGCCACTCCGAGCCCGCCGGGTAGGGCATGTCGACGAAGAGCACCTTGTCGAAGTCGACGGCCGGGTTGGCGAACTGGATTCGGCGCTTGGCCTCGCGGACCTCGAGGTAGAGGCCGCGGTCGTCCTTCTTGAGCGCGGCGGCCTGCTTCTCGAGCGCGGCGAGGGCAGCGAGGTCCTTGGCGAAGTCGATCTCGCCGCGATGGCTGGCCTCGATGCGTGCGGCCATCTCGCGTGCCCAGCCGATCTCCTGCTGGATGCGCTGAGGGGTCGGGCGGTTGCCGGCCTGGTGGAGCCAGTCGCGCTCGAGGGTGGCTCGCGCCTGCTCGGCGGTCAGGTCGCGGGTCTCGGGCGTGCTCGGCGTGCGGTAGGGGGCGACGGCCTCGCGCTGGACGGGCCGCTCCTCGATGTGCGGGCTGGCGGTGAGGATGATCTGCATCCAGTCGTCGGCGAAGCGCACGGGGTCGCTCTGCTGCTCGAGGGCCGCGAGGCGCTGCTCCATGGCCTCGACCCGCTTCCAGCGGGCGTGCTGGTCGGGCGGCAGCCGCTTCCACTGCTCGGCGGTCAGCGGCTTGTACTCGGTGGCCATGGCGATGAGGCGCTGGGCCTCGCGGACGGCCGGCTTGCGGTCCTTGGCGAGCAGGCAGGCGAGAGGCGCGCCCTGGGCGGCGCGGGCGAAGCGGGCGCACTCGTCGGCGTAGGCGGCGCGGAGCCTGCGCAGGATCGCCTGGGCGAGGTCGTGGGTGAGCGCGACGTTCTGTTCGACCAGGCTCTGCCGCGTGGCGGCGAGGCTCCCGGCGAGGGTCTTGCGGGGGGCGTAGACCGTCTTGAGCTTCTCGGCCAGGCCCTTGCGGTGGCGCAGGAGCGCGTCGGCGCCGCTGTCGCAGAGGCGCGCCACCTCCTGCGCGGTGAGCGGCTCGGCGTAGATCCGCAGGTCGTCCATCGTGCCCTGGAAGCACTCGCCGCCGTTCGACGAGCCGATGCAGCCGGGGGCGGAGCCGCCGGCGGTGATGGTGCCCGGCCGCTCGAGCGAGCCGATCTCCTGGCCGTCGAGGTACACCCGCATCGCCTGGCCGTCGAAGGTCGCGGCGCAGTGGTGCCACTGGCCGTCCATCACCTGCTTGGGCGTGATCTTCGCGTCGCACTCGATATAGCCGCCGATGTTGAGCCCGAGCGACAGGACGGTCATGTTCTCCTGGAAGGCGAAGAGCACGCGCTGGACGCCGTCCTCCTTGCGGAAGATCTCGGTGTAGCGCTCGAAGGCGCTGGGCTTCGTCCAGGCGCTCAGCGCGATCCGCTCGACCTTCGAGAAGTCGGGCTTGCCCGGCACACGGAGCATGTGGCGGCCCTTGAACTCCAGGGCGGCGCCGAACACGCCCTGGGCGCGCTTGAGCGATGCCGGCCGCGCGGGGGTGGCCTCGTGGCCGTTGCCGCTCGCGTCCTGGCACGCCTCGCCGAAGGCCTCGTCGAAGGTCCAGTGGGCGATGAGCGGCTTGGCGGGGGCCAGCGGCGCCGCCGTCTTGGCCTCCCCCGCGAGCGCGAGCGCCGCGGAGGCTGCCAACAGGGTCATCACGATCCTCGCCCGATGCATCAGGCGCCTCTTCATACGGGGTCCGCTCATTGAGGAAGAGACTCCACTCCCTCTCCCACCGGGAGAGGGCGGGGGTGAGGGGCCTGAGGACTTGGGGCCCCCGTCTGCGAGGCCACCCCGGCTCGCCCCTCACCCTGGCCCTCTCCCGCGGGGAGAGGGAAGTAGATGGGGGGCTCTCCCTTCGGCGTGCCTAGCCCGCCAGCTCGCGGCGGATGCCCGAGAGGTCCACCAGGTGCTGGCGCTCCTCGTCGATCAGGATGTCCACCATCGCGCGGTCGCGCTCGGGCACGAGCTGGCGCATCTCGGCGAGGAAGAGCAGCGTGTTCTTCTCGAAGCCGATAGCCGTGTCCACGGCCGCGACGTCGCCGCCCGCCTCCTGGGCGAGCGTCACCGCGCCCTGCTCGTCGGGGAAGGTCCTCCCCGCGACAAGCACGCTCACGTAGTCGGCGTACTCGCCTGGATAGGTCTCGTGGGGCTGGTGTGCGCCGAGCCGGTCGCGGAGGTCGGTGAAGGCCTTCTCGTGGCCCAGCTCCTGCGCGGCCAGGACCGTCGCGAGCTTGCGCAGCGCCTCGCTGTCGGCGCACTCGGCCAGCGCGTTGTAGAAGAAGCAGCCGTTATGCTCCTCGTCGATCGCCATCTGCACGATCTCGGAGACCCGGAAGATCCCGCCTGCCGCCATGCCTGTCCTCCTCCTTGCGCTCTGCCATCCTGCCGCCGGCCCCTGCGATAGCCCGATCATACGCCGAAGCCCCGCGCGGAGTCAAGAAACGACCGGATGACCCATGCCGGCACCCGCCCGAAGCTGACGCTTCGGATGCGCCGCCTGACGTGGGTTGGTCAACCCCTCGGCGTGGGGATCAGGTGGAACGGGAAATCATGGATGTTCGCCGAAGTGTGAAGTCTCAGCTTGAGGCTCACACTGGCGTGCTTGCCGCGTTCACGGAACCGGAACGCCACGACGAGTTGGTGTGCTGCCCCAGGAGGCAAGGCCGGGATGCTGTCCGGCAGGCGGAACTGCTCCACCAGTGCATCCGTCGCCTCGCCGCGCGGGCAGTGCATCGCGTGATAGGGCTCTAGACCGTAAGGGCCGTCAAAGGCAGGTTCTCGCAGCCGCGTTGCCGGTATCAAGCCCGGTTCCCTCTGTGCGAACAGATAGACGAACTCGACCTGTGGGGTGGCCACTGATGATTCGTTGCGGAGCGCGACCGCTAACTCGAATCCCCATCGGTCCGGGTTGACATCCATCCAGACTGCCGGGCCGGCATCCTCCGACGGCGACTCCGGGACCTCCGTATCCCCGATGGACACCCCAAAGCGTTCGGCCGCGGCCGGCAGGCTGCGCTTCTTGGACTCCTCCAGAGCCCAGAGGAGTCGCTCGGCCAGTTGCTCCCGCAGTTGCGCCACGTTGTCGTAGATGAGATGCTGCCTGTGCTGGAGATCAAAGGGGATGCTCGCCGCGTCTCTGGCGAGCAGTACGACGATCTTGCCAAGAGCATGAGCGTACCCAACCTCGTAGAAGACGTTTGGGTTACAGCCTGTCATGTCAGCCACAAGCACATCGGCCTTGTTAATCTGGTTGTACACTCTCTCTAGCATGCCTTCCAGGAACATCTGCTCGTCCACACGTTCTGCGTAGGCCCCAGCCTTATCGGCTGCCTCCTTGATGCCGATCTCGTACACATCACCGAACTCCTTGGCGAAAGGCATGAGGACGAAGACGAAGGGCTTGGGGGTGGTTCGCCTGTACTCCTCGGCCATTGTCGTGCCCCTCCTTCCGAGCGCGCGGGGTTGGCGAAGCTGGCTGCCCTCCCACGATGTCAGGCGGGAGCGCCCTCGAAGTCAACAGCATGAGGAATCCTCTTGGGGGCTCTGCCCCCCAGTCTGACCGGGCAGTGCCTGCCTCCTCCTTTCTGCCCATGCCTGGGGCCGCGTCCGACTTGTGAAGGGAGGCGTCGCTAAGCTGCTACCCCTGAAAAAGATCTCACACCTCATGAGGTCCGACATCATCTCGGATCCCGCTCACCCCGACCCATCGCCGCATACCATCACCGCCGGAACGGATCGGTGAGCCGCAGGCCGCCCACGGTAAGGCATGCTGGTGGCCCCAATGCGGTGAATCCCAGGGGGGCTGGGGGACGGGTCCCCCAGTCTGACCGGGGAGTGCCTGCCTCCTCCTTTCTGCCCATGCCTGGGGCCGCGTCCGACTTGTGAAGGGAGGCGTCGCTAAGCTGCTACCCCTGAAAAAGATCTCACACCTCATGAGGTCCGACATCATCTCGGATCCCGCTCACCCCAACCCGTAGCCGCATACCATCGTCACCGGAACGGATCGGTGAGCCGCAGGCCGACCACGATAAGGGATGCCGGTGGCTCCAATGCGGTGAATCCCAGGGGGTCTGGGGGACAGGTCCCCCAGCCTGACCGGGGAGCGGCTGCCTCCTCCTTCTTCCGCTCGCCCCTCGAAGCTCGCCCCTCGCCCCTCCGAAAGCGGGTTGCATGGCAAGCCGCTTTCGGTATACTGCCTGCCGGCTCAATCCCGTTGGGGCTTCGGCATGGTCCATCGCATCGAGATCGGCTACAGGCCGGGCGTGAAGGATGCGCGCGGCGACGGCGCGGCGGGGCAGATCCGCGCGTTCCTCGGCCTGCCCGTCGAGACGGTGCGGACGCGTGCGGTGCTCAAGATCGACGCGGAGCTGTCGGCGGACGAGGCCGAGGCGGTGCGGGAGGAGTTCACGGACCCCGTCATCGAGGTCTCGGCGACGGGTCGGCTCGAGGCGCCGGCCTTCGAGTGGCTCATCACCGTGGGCTTCAAGCCGGGCGTGACGGACAACGTGGGCCGCACGGCGAAGACGGCCATCGAGGACATCGTCGGGCGCAAGCTCGCCGACGCCGACGCGGTCTACACCGAGACGCAGTACTTCCTCGTCGCCCCCGAGCTCGGCCGCGAGGACGTGCAGCACATCGGCGTCGATCTGCTCGCCAACCTCCAGATCGAGCGGGTCGCGGTCCAGAGCGCCGACGAGTGGCGCGCCGCCGAGCCCGACCTCGAGGTCCCTGTCATCCGCAGCGACCACCAGCCCGAGGTCCAGACCTACGACCTCCAGGTCGCCGACGCCGAGCTGATGCGCATCTCGAGCGCGGGCATCCTGTCGCTCTCGCTCGCCGAGATGCACGCCATCCGCGACTACTTCGCCGACCCCGCCCGCCTCGCGGGGCGGAAGGCCCTCGGCCTCGGCCCCGACCCGACCGACGCCGAGCTCGAGCTGCTCGCACAGACCTGGAGCGAGCACTGCAAGCACAAGATCTTCAACGCCGAGATCGACTACACCGACGGCGACCGCCACGAGGTGATCGACTCGCTGTTCAACACGTATATCCGCGCGGCGACCGAGGCGCTGCGAGAGCAGTGCCCGTGGCTGCTCAGCGTGTTCCACGACAACGCGGGGGTCATCGCCTTCGACGATCGCTGGAGCCTGGCCTTCAAGGTCGAGACCCACAACAGCCCGTCGGCGCTCGACCCCTACGGCGGCGCGATCACGGGCATCGTGGGGGTGAACCGCGATCCCTTCGGCACGGGGCGCGGCGCGCAGCTCATGGTCAACGTGTGGGGCTACTGCTTCGGCTCCCCCTTCCACCAGGGCGAGCTGCCCGAGGGCCTGATGCACCCGCGGCGCATCCGCGACGGCGTGCACAAGGGCGTGATCGACGGCGGCAACCAGAGCGGCATCCCCTACGGCTACGGCTGGGAGATCTTCGACGAGCGCTACCTCGGCAAGCCGCTCGTCTACTGCGGCACCCTCGGCCGCCTGCCCCGACTGGTCTGCGGCGAGCCGTCGGAGCACAAGAAGGCGAACCCCGGCGATCTGATCGTGATGGCGGGCGGCCGGATCGGGAAGGACGGCATCCACGGCGCGACCTTCTCGAGCGAGGCGCTGCGCAAGGAGAGCCCCGCCCAGGCCGTGCAGATCGGCGACCCGATCACGCAGAAGAAGATGACCGACATGCTGCTCGAGGCCCGCGACCAGGGCCTCTACACCTGCATCACCGACAACGGCGCGGGCGGCCTCTCATCGAGCGTCGGCGAGATGAGCACCTCCGCCGGCGGCGCCGAGCTCGACCTCGCCAAGGCCCCCCTCAAGTACGCCGGCCTCGACCCCTGGGAGATCCTCGTCTCCGAGGCCCAGGAGCGCATGACCCTCGCCGTCCCGCCCGACAAGCTCGACGCCTTCCTCGCACTCGCCCGCCGCCGCGAGGTCGAGGCCACCGTGCTCGGCGCCTTCAACGACTCGGGCACCTTCCACGTCCGCTACGGCGACCGCACCGTGGCCTGCGTCGACCTCGAGTTCCTGCACGAGGGCCTGCCCAGGATGCGCCTGAAAGCCGTGTGGCAGCCGCCCTGTCCGCCCGAGCCCGACCTCGATGCCGCGCCGCCGCCCGCCGAGGCACTCGCCGACCTGCTCGCCGGGCTCAACCTGTGCTCCATCGAGAAGAAGGCACGCCAGTACGACCACGAGGTCAAGGGACTCAGCGTCGTCAAGCCCTTCGTCGGCGTCCGCGACGACGTGCCGTCCGACGCCACCGTGTTCCTCATCGACTACGAGAGCGCCGAGGGCATCGTCCTCACCCACGGCATCAACCCGCACCTGAGCGACCTCGACGCCTACCACATGGTCGCCTCGATCGTCGACCTCGCGGTCCGCCGCGCCGTCGGCACCGGCGCGCGGCTCGACCACATGGCGGGGCTCGACAACTTCTGCTGGCCCGACCCCGTCCAGAGCGAGAGAACCCCCGACGGCCACTACAAGCTCGCCCAGCTCGTCAGGGCCAACATGGCCCTCTACGACCTCACCACCGCGCTCGGCGTGCCGCTCATCTCGGGCAAGGACTCGATGAAGAACGACTCGACCCGCGGCGGCGTCAAGATCAGCATCCCGCCCACGCTGCTCTTCTCGCTCATCGCCAGGATCGACGACGTCCGCCAGGCCGTCACGATGGACGCCAAGGCCGCGGGCGACCTCGTCTACGTCGTCGGCATCACCCGCGACGAGCTCGGCGCCTCGGAGTACTCCCGCTACCTCGCCGAGCGGGCCGGCCAGCCCGAGGCCATCGGCAGCCGCGTCCCGCAGGTCGATGTCGAGCAGGCCAAGGCCGTCCTGGAGGCCATGGGCCGCGCCGTGCGCAACGGACTCGTCCATTCCGTCCACGCCCCCGCCAAGGGCGGCCTGGGCGTCGCCCTCGCCAGGGTCGCCTTCGCCGGCGAGCTGGGCATGACGATCGAGCTCGCGCGGGTGCCTGCCGACGGCGTCGGCCGCGACGACATCCTGCTCTTCAGCGAGTCGAACAGCCGCTTCGTCGTGACCGTGGCGCCGGCGCAGCGGGTCGCCTTCGAGGAGACCCTGGCCGGCGTGCCCTGCGCCCGGGTGGGCGAGGTCACCGCCAAGCCCCGGCTGCGCGTCGCCGGCCTGGGCGGCGGGACGGTGGTCGATGCCGGCGTGCTCGAGCTCAAGGAAACGTGGAAGGCCACGCTGGCGGCCATCTGACGATGGCCGCGGGATGGGTGGAGGGCTAGATGAACGGATGGAAGGCCCGAGAGATGAGCCCCGTCTGGGTTGGCCCGTTGCCACCCGATCATCGAATCACGCGTCCATCGCGTTGCGCCTCGCGTCGCGATCCGTCAGGAAAGGAAGAAAAGGGGACAGGTACCTTTTCTCTCGCTCTGCACCCGACACCAGGACGCCGAAGGCGAGGGCAGGCGGAAAAGGTACCTGTCCCCTTTTTCGGAGCCGACAGTGATGCCCTCTGACGTGCGCGCGCTGATCCTCACCGGGTTCGGGCTGAACTGCGAGGCGGAGTCGGCCCGCGCCTTCGAGCTGGCGGGCGCCGCGGCCGAACAGGTGCACCTCAACGACCTGCTCGACGGCCGCCGCCGCCTCGACGACGTCCACATCCTCTTCATCATCGGCGGCTTCTCGTTCGGCGATCACATCGCCTCGGGCCGCGTGCTCGCCAACCGCCTGCGCCGGCGACTCGCCGAGCCCATCGGGCAGTTCGTCGCCGACGGCAAGCTCATCGTCGGCATCTGCAACGGCTTCCAGGTGCTCGTCAAGCTCGGCGTGCTCCCCGGGCTCGACGGCGACTACCAGCGCCAGACGGTGACGCTGACCTGGAACGACACGGGCGCCTTCCGCGACGCCTGGGTGCACCTGGCGGTCGAGCGCGACTCGCCCTGCGTCTTCACCGACGGCCTCGAGCGCCTCTACCTGCCGGTGCGCCACGGCGAGGGCAAGTTCCTCGCCATCGACGACGCCACCCTCGAGCGCCTCGAGTCCGAGGGCCTCGTCGCCTGCCGCTACGCCGACCCCGACACCGGCAAGCCCACGAACGGCTACCCCCACAACCCCAACGGCTCGGCCCGCGCCATCGCCGGCATCTCGGACCCGACGGGACGCATCTTCGGGATGATGCCCCACCCCGAGGCCTTCCTCTTCCCCTGGAACCACCCCCACTACGCCCGTCTGCGCCTCGCGGGCGCCGCGCCCGCCGAGGGCGGCGGCCTCCCCCTCTTCCGCAACGCCGTCGCCTTCGCCCGCGAGCGGTTGCTCTGAGGCGGAGGGCAGGTAAGGGTTGACCGGCGGGAGGTGCACTGCCATAATGGAGGAGGCCGATAGGGACTCGAAGGGGTGATGATGGCAGGCAAGGCCCCCAAGCTGGATGAGCTTGAGAAAGGTGTCGTGTCGCTCGAGCGGCGAGTGGCCGAGCTGGAGCGGTCCGCGCCGGTCTGTGTGCCCGTCGAGACCTTGGCGCCCGAGCCCTACGAGGTGCTCAAGCCGTTCCACGCCGTCGTCCAGGCGCAGGGGGAGGAGTACGTCGCGTCGTTCTTCGACGCGAACCTCAGCGCGAGCGGCGCGACGCAGGAGGAAGCCGTCTTCAATCTGAAGGATGTGATCGTCGCGGTCTTCGAGACCCTGATGGAACACGAGCCGGCCGAGCTCGGGCCCGGGCCCGCGAGGCAGTTGGAGGTGCTCAAGGAGTTCATCGGGAGGACAGCCTGACGTGGCCGTCATCTCCAAGCAGCTCGCCTCGAGGATCGCCAAGAAGCTGGGAGCCACGGTCAGGAAGCGGTCGGGCAAGGCTCACGATCTCGCACTGGTCTACCACGAAGGCAAGTTGATCGCCACGTTCGGCATCCGCCGAGGCTCCAGGAAGAACCTCGGGCGCGACCACGTGCCCAGGCAACTCCACCTGCGAGCCAGCCAGGCGCGCCTGCTCGGCCAATGTCCCTTACAGCGAGAGGACTGGATAGCGATTCTCGCCGAGAAGGGCCTGCTCTGAGCGTCTCCCCTGGCCGCCCGGGCGTTGACACCTGAGGCACACCAGCGCGAGGATGCGGCTCGGCATCGTCAGCGGAGGGCCCGGATGCGCGGCCGGCTCAACAGGGCACAGTGGGTTGCTCTCGCGGCCGGAGCGATCGCGATGGGATCCGTGGCCGCCTATCCGCGCTGGGTCTGCACGAGGCCGAGCAGCGGCTACCACCTGAACGAACGGGCGCTCGAGCCCGTGAACGAGGGCAGAGCGATCCGCGACGACTTCCCGCCCAACGTCCCTATGGCGTGGTGCCGGCACTACGGTACCGTCTACACCCACACCTGGGTCTTCGCGCCGCCGCACGGCCATCCTGGCAAGGGGTGGCGCGCGCGGCTCGACGCCGGGTGGCTCAGCCGCTGGCTGGGGATCGCCATGCTGGCTGCCCTGCTGGCGACCGCCGGGCTCCGCGGTGGTGGCGTCGTGCTCCGTCTGGCATCCCGGCTGGGGCGCCGCGCCCGATGAACGCTCCTTCGCCCGTGCACAATCTGCTCCCTTAGAGCCCGGGTGGACCTACCTGACGGCCTGCCCGCCGCAAGTCCCGACTGTGTCAGCACATGTGGCCTGCCGTCGGGACGGTTCACTTAACATCCGCCTCTCGGGATGCACTGAACGGGTGAGGACCGACCGCGCAGGGGAGAGCGGAGGAGCGCGACGATGAACGCCCTGGGGCTCATCTCGGTCGGACTGAGGGGCTTCCTCAGCTTCACCACCCTCACCTGCCTGCTGCTCATGGTCTACCTGAGCGGGCGGGATGCGGCGTGGCGGAAGTGGGTCCTGGGCTCGGCCTACGCGCTGTGCTGGGTGCTTTTCTTCCTCGTGCCCGAGGCGGGGCCGCTCATCGCGATCATCCACTTCGGCATCCTGCTCTACATCTCGGGCTACCTCCTGTTCACCGCCGGCGACGTCAGCCACGGCTGACGCGGCCCCTCGACCTTGACTCCCCGCGCGCCCCCGCGCTATGATCCCTCTGGTAGCGAACCCCTCTGCTCGGGAGACCGGCCATGTCGAGATGGTTGTGGCCGTGTGCTGTGCTGTGCCTGGCGGCCGCCGTGCTGGCCGGCGAGGCGGAGAAGCCGATCGACAAGCCGGGGCTGCCGCCGCCGACCATCGAGGAGATGGACAAGCCCACCCGCTCGCCCGCCCCGCCCCCCGCCGCACTGACCGACGAGGAGGCCGGCAAGACGCCCGCCAAGGAGGGCGAGGCGCCCGAGAAGCAGGGCTTCAGCCCCTTCCGCCGCCGGGGCACCAAGCCCAAGTACGCGGTGCCCGCGCGCGTCACCTACTCCGACGGCAAGGCGCTCGACGGCTGGGTCTGGCGGCGGGCCAATGCGCCGATCCGCGTCTTCGACCGCTCGCGCAAGGCCCACGAGGACTACTTCCTCGGCGACCTGACGAGCATCCGCGTCAAGCCCGAGACCGAGAACTTCGAGCGCGACTGGCGATGGAAGAACCAGGGCTCCAGCATCAAGGTCTTCCTCGACATCGGCTACTTCTGGAACCAGTACGTCACCACGTGCACCACGGCCGACGGCGAGACCGCGTCGGGCGACTGCTCGGGGCAGTTCTACATCCTCCTGCCCGACGGCAAGCGGGACAAGTGGTATCTCTACAAGCGCCAGAGCGGGCGCGACGTCGAGAAGAAGAAGCGCCACGAGCTCAAGCCGCTCGTCTACGTCAAGACCGTCGCGTTCACCGACGAGTTCCTCAAGAAGCTCGAGGAGAAGCAGAAGGCCGAGAGCGAGAAGAAGGCCGAAGCAGAGCAAGAGTAGAAGCGGGAGCAAGAGCAGGACATGAAGATCGCGTATTTCGATCCCTTCTCGGGCGCGAGCGGGGACATGATTCTCGGGGCGCTGGTCGATGCGGGCGTGTCGACGCGGACTCTGCGAGGCGAGCTGCGCAAGCTGCCGCTCGACGGCTTCTCGATCAGCGCGCGGCGGGTCCAGCGCGGCAGCCTCGCGGCCAGCAAGGTCACCGTGAGGGCCAAGCCGGCCGGGCACGGCCACCATCACCACCACCCCCATCGCCGCCTGCCCGACATCCTCCACATCATCGACCGTGCCGGCCTGCCCGACGGCGACAAGGCGAGGGCGAGCGCCGTCTTCCGCCGTCTCGCCGCCGCCGAGGCCGCGGTCCACGGCTGCGGGCTCGACGAGATCCACTTCCACGAGGTCGGCGCGGTGGACGCGATCGTGGACATCGTGGGCGCGGTCGTCGGCCTGCGGCTGCTGGGCGTCGAGCGGGTGGAGAGCGGGCCGCTGCGCACGGGCACCGGGTTCGTGGACTGCGCTCACGGTCGCCTGCCGCTGCCTGCGCCCGCGACGGCCGCGCTGCTCGAGGGCGTGCCGTCGGTCGGCACCGAGGTCGAGGGCGAGCTGACGACGCCCACGGGCGCCGCGCTGCTGACGACGCTGGCCGAGGCCTTCGGCCCCCGGCCGCCCATGGCCGTGGAGGCCGTCGGCTACGGCGCCGGCGACGCCGAGCGCGAGAGCCCGCCCAACCTGCTCCGCCTCTTCGTCGGCGAGGCCGTCGAGGCCGAGCCGGGCGACGAGGCCGACCAGGTGGTCGTGCTCGAGGCCAACCTCGACGACCTGTCGCCCGAGATCGCCGGCCACGTCGTCGAGCGGCTCTTCGACGCCGGCGTCCGCGACGCCTTCCTGTCGCCCGTCCAGATGAAGAAATGCCGCCCAGGCTTCCTGCTCACCGTGCTCGTCGACCCCGTCGCCGCCGCGGCGACCGAGGAACTCATCCTCACCGAGACCACCAGCTTCGGCGTCCGCCGCACCCTCGCGACCCGCCGCAAGCTGCGCCGCGAGTGGGCCAAGGTCCGCACGAAGCACGGCACGGCGCGCATCAAGCTCGGCTACCTCGGCGACCGCCTCGTCCAGGCCGCGCCCGAGTACGAGGACTGTCGCGGCATCGCCAACCGCCGCGGCCTCCCGCTCAAGACCGTCTACGAGGCCGCCCTCGATGCCTTCCGACGCCGCTGAGCCTGCCGCGAGGCCGGTGCCGACCCTCGTGCGCATCGCCTGGCGCATCGTGCTGACCCTCCATGCCGCGGCCGCGGGGGCGTGGGTGTGGATGATGCCCGGCGGCTTCCCCGTCGGGCACGCGCGCTGGTGGGCCAATCGCGCCTTGCCGGGGGTCGTGATCGCGGTGTGCGTCGTCGGGGTGTGGGCGGGGTGGCGGCGGCGGGACGCGCTGCTGCGGCACGTGGCGCTCGGCGTCGTCGCGGCGTGGCTGGCGGCGGCGGTGGCGGGACGGGCGATCTTCCCGATCAGCGGGCGGCTGGCGTGGCTGCCGGCCCTGGCGGCGGCAGCGGTGCTCGGTGCGATGGCCGGGGCGACGTGGCTGGGCACGCGGCCCCGGCTTGCGGCGCTCGCGGCGGTGCTTGCGGCCGCGGCGGTGGGCGCGTCGGTGCCGCTGAGCCAGCGCGCCGGCGAGCCGGCGACGCGGCCCCTCGACGTCGCCCTGCCCGCGGCGCCGACCGGGCCGATGGACCGGCTCGCGGCCCTGGGCGTCCACCCCACCGATTCGGTGGACGTGCATCCGAGCACGGGGCTGGTGCGCGTTCGCCACGGCGAGATGCTGGTCGAGGTGAAGCCGCGGCTGGTCTTCTGGAGCGCCTCGCCCGACCGCTGCTGGACGATCCTCGCCCCGCGGCGCGGTCGCTGCGCTGCGGCGGCGGCGCTCGCCGGCCTGTTCCACGACGCGACGTCGGTCCGCGCGTCGTACGGCGAGGGCGCGACGGGCGCGCTGAGCGTGACGGTGGACCCCGCGGCCGGCTCGGTGTCGCTCGAGGCGCTGCGGCGGCTCGACGAGCCCGTCTACTCGCATCTGAACGCGTTCTGCCAGGTGGACATTGCGACGACGCGGCGGCTCTGGCTGTCGTTCTCGCCGTGCGGCGACGCTCGGGTCGAGGTGCTGCCGTCGGACTACCCGGTGGGCCGGCCCGCGCGGCTGGCGTACCTGGGTGCCGACGGCCAGTTCCGCGTGGTCGAGGCCACGAGCGGCGAGAAAGGCCCCTTCCGCGAGCTGGCCGCCGGCCCCCTGCGCCGCGACGAGGCCCTCGCCATCACCCTCCACCACGGCGACGAGCCCGCCTGCCGCATCGTGCTCGATGACTTCGTCCGCCAGGCGAGCACCGCGCTCTCGCCCACCGCCGGCTGGGGACTGCCCCAGAACGCCATCGAGTTCACCCGCTACGGCGAGGCCGACGTGGCGCTCGCCAGCGTCTTCATCACCCTCGCCGGCACCTCGGTCGGCAGGGGCTGGGACAGCGTGGGCCACGCCGCCGGCGTCTACCGCAACCGCCTGCGCATCGAGCCCATCGCGCCCGCGTCACGAGAGGGTGGCGATGCCAGGCCAGAGAGCCCAGACGAATGGTAGGGCCCCGCGCCACGCGCTGATCGGGCTCGCCCTCCTGCTTGGCGCGGCCGCCGAGGCCGGGAAGTCACCCTACCCGCCGAGCCCCGCCGTCGCGGGCATCACGTGGCACTGGGACACCCACCGCAAGGCGGCGCCGGGCAGCGACCTGTGGCCGGTGACGTGGGGGGCCGACGGCCACATCTACACGGCCTGGGGCGACGGCGGCGGCTTCGGCGGCACGAACTCCGATGGCCGCGCGAGCATGGGCTTCGCTCGCATCGAGGGGCCGCCCGAGCGCTTCAAGGGCATCAACGTCAACGGCGGCAAGAGCCCGCTCCATCCCGCCTCGTTCCCCAAGCGCGGCAAGACCGGCGGCATCCTCGCCGTGGGCAAGCGGCTCTACGCCCGCCTGAACCTTCAGAACGGCACGTGGCCCCACGTGGACCACTCGCTCGCATGGTCGGACGACGGCGGCGCCACATGGAAGCAGACGGCCTGGGTCTTCCCCAAGGGGGAAGGGAACTTCAAGCCATCGCGGTTCCTCAACTTCGGCCGCGGCTACACCGGCGTGCCGCAGCACCTGGCAGGCTACGTCTACCTCTACGGCTTCAAGCAGCGCACGGGCGGCTGGGGCACCGACGGCAGCACCTGCCTGGCCCGCGTGCCCGTTGGCAAGATGCTGGACCGCGCGGCCTACGGGTTCTTCGCGGGCCTGTCCGGCGGCAGGCCTGTCTGGTCGCCCGACGTCGCGCGCCTCCAGCCCATCTTCACCGACCCGCACGGCGCGACGCCGGGCACGGTGGCCTATGTGCCTGCCCTCAAGCGCTACCTGCTGACCAGCTTCCACACCGGCCCGGGCCAGCTCGGCGTCTTCGACGCGCCCGAGCCCTGGGGGCCGTGGACCACCGTCGCCTGCCACGAGCACTGGGGCGGGATGGGCACCGACGGCCACGGCCTCAACTGCGACTTCCCCGCGAAGTGGATGAGCGCCGACGGCCTCACCCTCTGGTGCGTCTTCAGCGTCTACGGCGCCGGCGCCAAGAGGGGCGTCAAGGCCCACGACTGCTTCAACCTCGTCAAGGCCACGCTCACCGTCAGGCCCACGCGCTGAGCTATTGACCTCTGCATAAGCAATGCAAAGGGCCCCCACCAATCCCGAGGCCCGCCTTCCGTGGCCCGCGGGCGCCCGGGGCGATGACGCAAGGGGTCTGCGGCAGTCAGCGCCGAGGTTTCTGACGGGGGCACCTTCCCCCTCGGCCAAGGTCAGTGAGGCCGCCGCCGGGTGCTTCGCCCGGCGTTCTGCGAAGGCGATGCCGGCCGGAGGTGGACCTGCACCTG
>CBFDBL010000037.1:0-19113 GCA_965603035.1 uncultured bacterium | reverse complement strand
GTGCACCAGGCTCCTGCTCGCCGCCGGCGCCGCACCCAACGCGGCCGACGCCCGCGGAAACACGCCGCTCCACCGCGCCGCCGCCTACGGCCACGCCGCCATCGCCGACCTGCTGGTCAAGGCCGGCGCACGGCTCGGGGCACGCAACCGCCGACGCCGCACACCCAGCAACGTCGCCCGCGACTTCCGCCATCCCGCGCTCGCCGACCGCCTCGACCAGGCCGCCCGCAAGGGTGCCGGCGCCGTCGAGTTCTAGCCCGCATTTCTCACCAGCTTCCGCCGCCAGCGGCTGCCTTTCGCCCCAGGCGGCGGGTGTATGAGCGGACCGGCGTCAGCGCCCTCCACCACCACGAGAGCATGACGGGGCAGCTCGGGCTCGACGGCGAGGCCGGGAGGGTGGCCCCAGCGCCCTCCCGGCCCCGTCGCGGCTGTTGAAATCCCGCCGATCGGCGGTACACTGGGGCTGGAGCGCCGAGCGACGGCGGCGGCGCAAGGCCGTACGCAGGAGGAGGCCCCGCGGTGAGACCGCAGAGGTGGCTTGGCCCGCTGCTGGCCTGTCTGCTGCCGGCGGCTGGGGCAGCGGAGGCCCCCGGCGAGGCGCTGCGCCGCGCAAGGGAGGGCCTGGTCGAGGCCTATGACGCGGCGATCGCCGCGCGGCTGGAGGCAGGCGACGCGCGGGAGGCCCGACGGCTGCGGGAGGAGAAGCGCGCCGTGCTGAGGGCCGTCTCGCTACACGGCGGCCAACCCCTGGCGCTCGACCCCAAGCGCCTCGGCGACTACGTGGGCCGCTACGCCCTGCCCGAGCATCGCGTCCTGGAGGTCTCGGCCGAGCAGGGCCGCCTGTTCGTCCGCAGCCCCGAGATCGATGGGATGGCCCCGCTGCTGCACCTCGGCGGCGACACGTTCCTGCGTGCGGGCTCGGCCCGGTGCTATACCTTCCGCCGCGACGAGGCCGGCAAGGTGACCGACGTGCTCCGCCACAGGAGGCCCGAGCCCGCGCGGCGACTCGACCCGGCGAGGACGCGGACCCTGCGTGTGACTGCCTTTGTCGACGGCAGGAGCCGCCTGGTCCTGAGGGGCGACACCGCGCAGTGGTACCACATCAACTGGGACGCGCCCGGCCGCACCGAGAAGGGCCACGTGCCCACCGAGATCAACACGACGAAGTGGCTTCCCGTCTGGCCCGACCACGACGGGGGGAGGAACCACTTCGCCTGCTGCTGGTCGAGCGTGTGCCGCGGCCTCGAGCCGGCCCTGCCGCGGGGGCCGATGGCGGTGGCGGTGGACGTGGTGCGCGCCAGGGGCGAGGTGCGCATCGTCGACCTGCCGTGCCCCGAGAACGACTACGCACTCGTCATTGAGGCCTACGACCCGCAGGGGGGCGCCGCGACCTACGTGCTCGAGATCCACGCCCGCGATGAGCGCCCCCGCGGCCCGCAGCCGCGGGACCGCCCGGCGGCCATCCCCACTGACGGCCTCGTCCTCCACCTGCCCTTCAAGGGCAACGCCAACGACGCCAGCGGCAAGGACAGACACGGCACGGTGCAGGGCGCGACGCTGACCGAGGACCGCTTCGGCAACGCGGCCAGCGCCTATGCCTTCTCCGGCGACGGCGACCACATCCGCGTGGCGCTGCCCGGCGAGGCGCCGCGCGAGGCGCTCAGCGTGTCGGTGTGGGCACGGGTCGGCAGGCGCGGTCGAGGGGGGCGCGCCGCGATCCTCAGCCAGGGCGCTGCGAACGCGCCCGGCTGGCAGCTCGGCGTCTCCTCGGGCCGCTTCGGCTGGCGCTCGCGCGACGCGGGGCCCGACCTCGGGCGAGCCGGCAAGATCGCCGAGGGGGCCTGGTCCCACCTGGCCGTGGTGGTCGACGGCGAGCGGCACCTGCTCTACCTGGACGGCGCGCGGCTCGACAGCCGGCCCGGGGCGCTGCCGGCCGCAGGCGGCGCCGGGGTCACCATCGGGTGCCGCGGGTGGCGGGAGCTGGGCGAGGCGGGCTCCTTCGCCGGCCGCATCGACGACGTGCGGGTCTATGGCCGCGCGCTGAGCCGCGGCGAGGTGCTCGCGCTCTATCACGAGGGCGGCTACGACCACGTGCCTCTCGTCGAGGCCGCGGCGCGGGGCGATCTCGCGCGCCTCAAGCGCCTCGTGGCGGGCGGGGCCGAGGTCGACGCGCCGAGGCAGGGGGGGATCACGGCCCTGTTCGCGGCGGCCGAGGCGGGTCATCGCGAGGCCGTGGCGTTCCTGCTGGCTCGCGGCGCCGACCCCAACGCAGTGGCCCGGGGCGGCGAGACGCCCAGCCTCGCGGCGGCCCGCGGCGGCTTCCTCGAGATCCTGACGCTCCTGGTGGCGGCGAAGGCCGATGTGGGCGCCGCCACGCGCGAGGGGCGCACGGCGCTCCACGCCGCCGCCGCACTCGGCCACGACGGCTGCGTCAAGCTCCTCCTCGAGGCCGGCGCCAGCCCCGTGGCCGTCGATCAGCGCGGCGACACCCCCCTCCATCGCACCGCCGCCTACGGGCACATCGCCACCGCCGATCTGCTCCTCAAGATGGGCGCCAACCTCCGCGCGCGGAACGGGGGCGGCGAGGCCGCGGAGCAGATCGCCCGAGCCTTCCACCAGGGCGGGATGGCCGATCACCTCCAGCGCCTCGCCAGGGGCCCGCGCGAGACCGACTTCTAGCGGCGCCGCCTCGCCGCCGTCTTGCGCTTGACATCCCGACGCAGCGCGGTAGACTGTGTGTGACGTTCGGGCGATACGACCGCAGCCCTTTGGCTAGGAGGCGTGACTATGAGTGCCGCGAGAGCCGCACAAGCCGTCGCCGCGTCGTTGCGCCTCCACCGGGCGTGCCATTGAGACTCTGCGTCTAGTCGCCGAGCACTGACGGCCGTCCCGATGGGGCGGCCGCGTCCATGTTTCACCGCGAGGCCGCGGGCGCGACGCAGGTGCCTGCGGCCGTTCTTCGTTCTCCATCGAGGAAAGAGCATTGGACATCAGCAAAGAGCAGTTGGCCGAGATGCTGCGGGTCGAGGCCTTCCCGCGCTCGGCGGGCTACGACCCCGAGTGGATGCTGGCGGGTGAGATGGGGCCGAACGCCGTGTGGCTCACCGAGTGGCTGTGCGAGGCCATGGCCCTCGAGCCAGGCATGCGCGTGCTGGACATGGGCTGCGGGAGAGTCCTGTCCAGCGTGTTCCTGGCGCGCGAGTTCGGCGTCCAGGTCTGGGCGACCGATCTCTGGATCGAGGCGACGGAGAACTGGGGGCGCGTCCAGGAGGCGGGGCTCGCCGACCGCGTGTTCCCCCTCCACGCCGAGGCGCACGCGCTGCCCTACGCCGACGGCTTCTTCGACGCCGCCGTCAGCCTCGACAGCTACCACTACTACGGCACCGGCGATCTGTATCTCAAGCAGTTCGTCCGCTTCGTGAAGCCTGGCGGCCAGCTCGGAATCGTGGTGCCGGCGCTCATGCGCGAGTTCGAGGGCGGGGTGCCCGAGCATCTGACGCGCCCGACGCCGAGCGGCGGGCGCTTCTGGGACCCCGCCGAGTGCTTCAGCTTCCACACCGTCGAGTGGTGGGAGCGGCATTGGGCCAGGACCGAGCTCGTGGACGTCGAGCGGGCCGACACGATGCCCGACGGCTGGAAGGTCTGGCTCGACTTCGAGCGGGCCAAGAAGGCGGCGGGCACGAACCGCTGGGACGACGAGATCCCCGCGCTCGAGGCCGACCAGGGCGAGTACCTCGGCTTCGTCCGCCTCGTCGCACGACGGAAGGGGGACGCATGAACCTCACCGAACTGGGGTGGGCTCCGCGCTTCGCCCAGCACTTCGGGCCCTTCCGCGAGCAGGGCTTGGCGCCGGGGCGCGTCGCGCGGGAGGAGCGTCAGCGTTACCTGGTCTGCGGCGAGCAGGGGGAGCTGACGGCCGAGGTGGCAGGCCGCCTGCGCCACGAGGCCGCCTCGCGCGCCGAGCTGCCCGCCGTGGGCGACTGGGTAGCCGTCGCGGCGCGGCCCGCCGAAGGCAAGGCCACGATCCACGCCGTGCTTCCGCGCAAGAGCGCCTTCCTGCGCAAGGTCGCGGGCAGCCACACCGAGGAGCAGGTGGTCGCGGCGAACGTCGACGTCGTGTTCCTGGTGAGCGGGCTCGACGGCGACTTCAGCCCCCGCCGCATCGAGCGCTACCTCGCCCTCGCGTGGGAGAGCGGCGCCCAGCCCGTGATCGTGCTCAACAAGGCCGACGTGTGCGCCGACGTCGAGGCCCGCGTGGCCGAGACGGAGTCCGTGGCCGTCGGCGTGCCGATCCACGCGCTGAGCGCGACCGAGGGCCGGGGGCTCGAGGCCCTGGAGGCCTACCTTGGGCCGGGGGGCACCGGCGCGTTCCTCGGCTCGTCGGGCGTCGGCAAGTCGACCCTCATCAACGCCCTGCTTGGCGAGGAGGCGCTCGCCACGGCGCCGGTGCGCGAGGACGACAGCCGCGGGCGCCACACCACCACCCACCGCGAGCTCATCGTGCTGCCAGGCCGCGGCCTCGTCATCGACACGCCCGGGATGCGCGAGCTCCAGCTCTGGGGCGACCAGGACACCCTGAGCCAGGCCTTCGAGGACGTGGAGGCGCTGGCTGCGGCGTGCCGCTTCCGCGACTGTGCGCACCAGGGCGAGCCCGGCTGCGCCGTCCAGGCCGCCCTCGCCGACGGCACCCTCGACTCCGCCCGCTGGCAGAGCTACCTCCGCCTCCAGCGCGAGCTGCGCCACCTCGAGCGGCGCCGAGACGAGCGCGCCCGTCGCGCCGAGGAGGGGCGATGGAAAACGATCGCCAAGTGGCAGCGCGCCCGCGAGAAGCACCGTCGCAAGGAGGGACTGTGGTGAGCGTGAACGCGACGAACCTGTACGACGTGGACCGCGCCGTCGCCGAGGTCTACGACCTTCACGAGACCTACACGGACGACGTCGATCTGCTTCGGCGCCTGCTCGGCGGGCGGGGGCCGCTGCGGATCCTCGAGCCCTTCTGCGGCAACGGACGCACCCTGATCCCGCTCGCCGAGGACGGCCACGAGCTGGTCGGCCTCGACCAGTCCCAGGTCATGCTCGACAGCGCACGCGCGAAGATCGAGCCGTTGCCCGACGCGATGCAGCGGCGCATCACGCTCGTCGCGGCCGACGTGACCGCCGCCTCGGGCCGCGCGATCTTCTGGGCGAGGAGGAGCCATGGCTGACCGAGCCGAACGTATCCGACGCCTGCGGCACCGTCCGCTGACGCGCGGCGCGCGCGGCGCCATCGCCTGCGGGCACTACCTGGCGACGGCCGCCGGCCACCGCATCGCGCTCGCGGGCGGCAACGCCGTGGACATGGCCGCCGCGGCCGGCTTCGCCCTCAGCGTCGTCGAGCAGCAGGAGACCAGCCCGGGCGGCGAGGTCCCAATGCTCATCTACGCGGCGCGGGAGCGGAAGGTCTACGCCGTCAGCGGCGTGGGCTGGTCGCCGCGGGCCTTCACCATCGACTGGTGCCGCGAGCACGGCATCGACCTGATCCCGGGGGACGGCACCCTGCCGGCGTGCGTGCCCGCGGTGGTGGACACGTGGGCGGTGGCGCTCGAGCGCTTCGGCACGATGAGCCTCGCGCAAGTGCTCGAGCCGGCCATCGAGCTGGCCGAGGGCGGCTTCCCCATGTACCGCGCCCAGCACCAGGCGCTCAGGGCGCACGAGCAGAAGCTGCGCGAGCGCTACCCGTCCACCTGCGAGGTCTACCTGCCCGAGGGCCGCGTGCCCGAGGTCGGCGAGCGGGTGCGCAACCCCGGCCTGGCGGAGACCTTCCGCACGCTGTGCCGCGCCGAGGCCGAGCAGGCCCACCGGGGCCGCGTCGCGGGCATCGAGGCGGCGCGCGACGCCTTCTACCGCGGCCCCGTCGCCGAGCGCATCGCCGACTTCGTCCGCGAGAACCCCGTCCTCGACGACACGGCCTCCGAGCACGCAGGGCTGCTGACCTGCGACGACCTGGCCGCGTGGCACGCGACGGTCGAGGAGCCCGTCTCGCTGACCTATCGCGGCCTGGAGGTCCACAAGTGCCCGACGTGGACCCAGGGTCCCGTCTTCCTCCAGCAGCTCGCCCTGCTCGAGGGGATGGACCTGCGGGCGATGCGGCTGAACTCGGCGCGCTACGTCCACGCCCGGCTCGAGGCCGCGCGGCTGGCCTTCGCGGACCGCGAGGCGTATTACGGCGACCCGGCCCTCGACGACGTGCCCCTCGACATGCTGCTCTCGAAGGACTACGCCGACCGCCGGCGCGGGCAGATCGGCGAGACGGCCTCCCTGGAGCTGCGGCCGGGCGACATCGGGAGCGGGATCCCCGACTATGCGACGTTCGACGTCCGAGGCGACAACCGCCGTGCCCTCGGCCTCCCGCCCCTCGCCGGGGATGAAGCGGGCGGGGAGGGGCACAACGGCGACACCTCGCACCTCGACGCGGTGGACGCCGAGGGCAACCTGGTGGCGGCGACGCCGAGCGGCGGCTGGTTCACGGCCTCGCCCATCCTCAGGGGCCTGGGGTTCCCGCTCGGCACGCGGGGCCAGATGTTCTACCTCAACGCGGCGCGCCCAAACGCGCTGGCGCCGCACAAGCGCCCGCGGGCGACCCTCACGCCCACGCTCGTCACCCGCGACGGCGAGCCCGTTCTGGCCTTCGGCTGCCGCGGCGGCGACACCCAGGATCAGACGAGCCTCCAGTTCTTCCTCGCCCACGTCGACTTCGGCCTGCCGCTCGACTGGGCGCTCGACGTGCCGACCTTCTGGGCCGAGGACTTCCCCTCGTCGTTCTACCCCCGCGCCGCGCGGCCCGGCTGCGCGCGGATGGAGAACACCTTCGACCCCCGCGTCGTGGCGGCCGTGCGGCGCCGCGGCCACGAGATCCTCGTCACGGAGCTCCTGTCCCTGAAGCTGATGGCCGTGGCCCGCGATCCGGGCACTGGCCTCCTGTCCAGCGGCGCGTGCGCGACCGCGGAGCACGCCCATGCACTGGCCTGGTGAGCGGGGAGCCATGCGAACACCCGCAAGCGGAAGGAGCATCCATGACTGCCCGACACACGCGTGTCCGTACCTGTCCTCCGGGCCATTCCCGCTGTTCGGGAGACACGCGTGAGACAGGACCTGCGCCCCTTCACCGGCGGCCCGGACAACGACTACACGATCCTCGCCGAACGCACATGAGCCGCTCGGTCCGCTGACCGGCCAGGCATCACAGCAGAGGGGGAAGCCACGCCGGCGACGGGCGACGCGACGTGGCTGCGGGGTGAGAGGCTAGTCGATCTGGATCTTGTAGTAGTACTTCCAGCTTCCGACGGTGGCGGCCAGGTCCATCTCCTCGGTGCGGTACCAGCGCACGGAGCCGTCGACGAAGAGGAAGTTGCCGCCGGTCGGCTCGCCTGTGCTGTCGGCGTGGCTCGACCAGGGGACGCTGCCGTCGAGGTACCATCCCTGGCCGTTGTCGGCGTACTGCTTCATGTCCATCATGATGGGCGCGCGCGAGGGCTGGGTGGTGAGCTTGCGGCGCGAGACCCACGAGTTGCCGGCGTAGGTGTAGTTGGCGCTGGTGATGTCGCGGAAGGGCAGGTAGAAGTAGCCGACGAGGCCCAGGCCGCCGAAGGCGGTGCCCGGCGCGCCGGTGAAGTCGCTGCCGTAGATGCGGTGCCAGTCCTGGGTGGGGCAGTGGATGACGTGCGAGTCGGCCATGCGCTCGGGGCCGCCGAACTCGCCCATCTCGATGAGGTAGTCGGCGCAGAACTGGTTGACGGTGGGGCTGACCCAGCTCGTGTGCCTGCCGCGCAGGTTGTCGGGGAAGTACTGGTCGTTGGCGTTGCCGTAGAGCCGCAGGGCCGAGCCCCACTGGCGCAGGTTGTTCGAGCACGAGGTGCGTTCGGCCTGCCGGAGGGCGAGCTGCACGGCCGACAGCGTGATCGCCGCCAGGATCGCGATGACGGCGATCACCACGAGCAGCTCGATCAGCGTGAACGCTCCGTCGCCGTACCGTCGCGACGCGATCATGGATCCACTCCTTGCAGGCACAAGACCCCGCTCTCCGACACCCACACGATAGCGCTCCGCTCCCGTGGCTGTCAAGAGCGCCCGGGGCCGGACGCCGCGGCGCGGACGGGCCGCTTCGATTGACAATCGGCGCGCGGACGGCTAGACTGTCCCTCGCGCACCGACACCTGGCCCGGAAGGAGGGTGTGTCTTGAAGAACGTGGTGATTGGCGCCATCGCGGCGTTGGTGGTCCTCGGGAGCATCGTGTTCATGGCTCGCGGCTGCCGCGGCGTCGGCAAGCCCAGGGTCAGCGAGACCAGCAAGCACTGGGCCATGCTGTCCATGGCGGGCTACTACAAGTGCCCCCACTGCGGCAAGAAGGTGAGCCTGACCGACGAGGAGCTCCGCTCGCCCAAGCCGCCGGCGCTCTCGTGCCCCCACTGCAAGAAAGCAGTAGACGTCGTCGAGGTGATGACGGGCAGGCCGGCGGGAGGGAAGGCGCCCGGCGGGAAGCGGTAGCGGCGGGCGCGGTGTCGAGGAGACGGCAGGGTGGCGAAGGCCTACGTCCTCTTCTGGTTCGACGTCGAGGACTGCACGGTCCCGCAGAGCGACGACGCGGCGGGTCGCGTGGCGGAGATCCTGACCGAGCGCGGCGTGCGGGGCACGATGAAGCTCGTGGGGCAGAAGGCCCGCGTGCTGCGCGAGCGCCTGCGCTACACCGTCATCGACCGGCTGAGCCGCCACGACATCGGCTACCACTCGAACTGGCACGGCCTGCGGCCCCAGGTGGCCGAGTACCTGGCGCCGCTGGGCTGGGACGAGGGCGGCGCGGAGTTCGAGCGCCGCGAGCGGCCGGGCCTCGACGACGTCGAGGCCCTCTTCGGCCAGCACCCCGTGTGCTACGGCCAGCCCGGGCCGAACTGGGCGCCCCACGTCTTCCCCGTCCTCCGACGCTGGGACATCCCGGCCTACGTCAGCGGGTTCGGCTACGTGACCCTCGACGCCCAGCCGTTCAGGTACGGCGGGGTGCTCAACACGTCGCACCTGTACGGCCCCGAGGCGCGCCGGCACCTGGGGCTGAACTTCGAGCTTGGCAGCGGCGGCGCGCTCGCCGGCCACAAGGCCGACTTCGCCGAGGCCGTCGAGAGCCTCGGCCCCGACGGCGGCCTCATCACGGTGATGAACCACCCGTGCACGCTCGTGCTCGAGCGGTGGTCCGCCGCGCGGCTCAAGCCGGCCCATCTGACCGAGGCCGGCTACCGCGACCTCGACGCCTTCGTCCGCCACGCGCTCGCCACGCCCGACGTCGAGGCCATCGACGCGCGGCGGCTGCTCGAGCTCTACGCCGACCGGGCGCGGGGCAGCGCCTTCGACCGCGAGGCCCTGCTGGCGCTGGCGCGGGCCGTCGGCGGCGAGGTGCGCTGGCAGCAGGCCGGCTCGACGGCCGTCTCCGCCGCCGAGCTCTTCGGGCTCCTCACCCGCCTCCTCGCGGCGTCGGGCGAGGCCGAGGCGCCCGAGAGCGTGGCGTGGGCCTACCTCGACGGGCCGGCGAGCCGGCTCGAGGCGGCCGACACCGAGTTCAGCGTCGCGTGGGAGCAGCTCGTGCGCGCGGCGCGGGCGGCGGCGGACTTCTGCGAGCGGCACGGGCGGGTGCCCGAGCGGGTGACGGTGGGGGGCCGCGGGGTGTTCCCGGGCGACTTCCTGGCGACGGCGGCCGAGGCCGCGGCGACGCTGCTCGCCGCGGGCCGCCGCCCCGAGCGCGTCACCGTCCTGTCGGCGGCCAACCGCGTCGAGCGCCACGTGGACGAGCAGGCCGCCCGCGGCGGCTGGCAGAGCGCCATGCTGCCCGACGGCTTCCGCGCGCCCGGCCTGCTCGAGCTCGCGAAGCTCCAGACCTGGACACTCAAGCCCGCGATCCTCGAGCACTGATCTGGCTTGGCCACAGAGGCACAGAGAACACAGAGCAGACCGACTCCAGGAGACACTGGAATGAGCCCCGCGAAGAAGACGACGCGCAAGAAGACCACAAAGAAGAAGGCGACCCGGAAAGCCGCCGCCAAGAGGACGACCAAGAAGAAGGCCGTGAAGAAGCCGGCGAAGAAGGCCGTCAGGAAGAAGACGAAGAAGAGGGCCGCGAAGAAGAGGCCGGCGAGGAAGATCGCCCGCCGCAGGCTAGCGGCGCCGCCGCGCGGGCGCGCGCCCGTCGCGGCGGTCGAGGAGGCATACGAGATCGTCGTGGTCGGCGGGGGACTGTCGGGGGTGTGCGCGGCGATCGCCGCGGCGCGCCACGGGTGCAGGACCGTGCTGGTCCAGGACCGCCCTGTGCTTGGCGGGAACTCGAGCAGCGAGATCCGCGTGCCGCCCGGCGGCGCGAACCAGGGCAACGCCTGGGCACGGGAGACGGGCATCGTCGAGGAGCTCATGACGGAGGACCGCGCCCGCAACTACGACCGCGTGGGCCCCGGGGCGATGAACTGCCAGTGGGACCTGGTGCTCTACGAGGCGGTGCGCGCGGAGCCGAACCTGACGCTGCACCTGAACACGTCGGCCCGCGAGGTCGCGATGGCGAGCGCGCGGCGCATCGGCGCCGTGGTCGCGGCGCAGGCCGGCAGCGAGCGCGCCTATCGCCTGGCCGGGCAGGTCTTCATCGACTGCACGGGCGACGGCACGGTGGGTGCGGCGGCGGGCGCGGCGTTCCGCTACGGGCGCGAGGCGCGGGGCGAGTTCGACGAGCCGCTGGCGCCCGAGGCGGCCGACGACCAGACCCAGGGCTCGTCGCTGATGTTCCACAGCCGCGACGTCGGGCACCCCGTGGCGTTCGCGCCGCCGCCGTGGGCCGCGAGCTACCCGAGCGAGGCGTCGCTTGCCGGCCGCCGCTGCCACCGGCGCGAGGGCGTCTACGCAGGGTACTGGTGGTGCGAGATCGGGACGCCCTACCAGACGATCGACGACGACGAGGCGATCCGCGAGGAGGCGCTCCGCCACCTCATGGGTGTGTGGGACCACATCAAGAACCACGGCGACTACGGCGCCGAGCGGCTCGCGCTCGACTGGATCGGCACCGTGCCCGGCAAGCGCGAGAGCCGACGCCTCGTCGGCGACTACATCCTCCGCCAGGCCGACCTCTACGAGCGCAACCGCTTCGACGACGCGGTGGCCTACGGCGGCTGGTTCCTCGACGTGCATACGATGGGCGGCATCCTGACGGCGGCCGACGGCCTGCCGCCCGAGGCGCTCAACGGCGACCCCGACGCCTCCGACGACGTCCGCGTCCCACTCTACGCCATCCCCCTGCGCTGCCTGTACTCGAAGAACGTCGCGAACCTGCTGATGGCGGGGCGCAACCTCTCGGCCACCCACGTCGCCATGGGCAGCACGCGCCTCATGCTCACGTGCGCGCTGCTCGGCCAGGCCGTCGGCACCGCCGCCGCGCTCGCGCTCGCCCGCAAGGCCAGCCCGAGGCAGGTCGCCCGCAAGCACATCGCCGAGCTCCAGCAGCAGCTCCTCAAGGACGACGCCTACATCCCAGGCCTCCGCAACACCGACCCCGCCGACCTGGCGCTCGGCGCCATGGCGACCGCCACGTCGGAGGCGACGCTCGCGCTCGAGCCGGTGGCCGACGACGCGGACATGGGGCTGGACCGCGCGCAGATCGTCCCGGTGAGCGAGGGCCGCATCGACACGGTGAGCCTGCTGCTGCGCTGGCGCGGCGAGGGGGACCTCGAGCTGCCCGTCGAGCTCGTGCGCGTGGCCGACGTGTGGGCCTTCAACGACCCGCCGGCAGGCGACGCGCTGGCGGCGACGGCCACGGCGCCCGCGGGGCACGAGGGGTGGGTGGACTTTGCCTTCGACGCCGCCGTCGAGCCGGGCCTCTACTGTCTGAGGGTGCCGGCGCGCGAGGGTCTGGCGTGGGCGCGCTCGACCGCGGTGCCGGGCGTGGCGGCGGCCTGTAAGCGGACCCACTGGCTGCGCTACGCGCCCGAGAAGCCGGTGAACGCCCTGCGGCTGTCGCCGGCCTCGTCGCCCTTCGGCGCCGAGAGCGCCGTCAACGGGGTGAGCCGCACCGACGCGTGGCCGAACCTGTGGGTCTCGAGGCCCATCGGCGACTTCCCCCAGGCACTGACCCTCGACCTGGGCGCCGAGCGGGCCTTCGACACCGTCTACCTGACCTTCGACACGATGCTGCACCTCGACCACCGCGCGTTCCCGCCCTTCCACCGCGTCCGCGAGTGCGTGCGCGACTACGCGGTGCAGGTCGGACGCGACGGCGGGTGGGAGACGGTGGCCGAGGTGACGGGCAACTACCAGCGCCGGCGCGTGCACCGCATCGAGGCCGTGACGGCGCGGCGGGTGCGCATCGAGGTCCGTGCGACCAACGGCGAGCCGACGGCGCGCCTCTACGAGGTGCGGCTCTACCACGAGGGGCAGGGCCGGGCGTCGTGAGGTGTGGTGCCTGGGGGGCTACTTGACCAGCTCGACGTCGCCGGTGACGATGCGCGCGATGTCGCCCTGCTGCTCGTCCTCGAAGGCGAGGATGCGGACGGGGCCCTCGCTGCACTTGTAGTACCAGTATTCCCAGATCAGGTCCCTGTCCTCGCGCTTGGAGGGCTCGCCGACGGCCTTGTAGAAGTCCTCGACGGCGGGCCCGCGCCTCTCCTTGATCTGGCCGGTGCCCTTGCACTCGGGGCAGGCGATCTGCCTGCCCGTCTCGTCGTCGGTGGCCTTGCCGGTGCCGTTGCAGGCGATGCACTCGCCCTCGTAGGGGACCTTGAGGCTCTCGAGCTTGGCCTTGAGGTCCTCGATGCTGAGGCCCTTGGTCCTGCGGGAGCCCTTGCTGCCGCAACCGCAGGAGACGAGGACGACGGCGAGCAGCGCGACGCACAGATGCCGGAGCAACTTCATACGGCCTCCTTTCAGGGCTTGCGCTTGGGGTGCTTGTCGTTGTCGTAGAGGCAGCCTGGCTCGTCCCACAGGTCGTCCACGATGTCGCCGGTCTCGATGCCCTCGACGTGGCCGTCGAAGAACATGCAGTTGGTCTGGGTGCCGTGGCGCTGGACGGGGCGGCGGGGGTCGTTGTACCAGGGGTAGAAGTCGCCCTGCTGCTCGGGGGTGGTGTCGTAGGGGAATCGGCAGCATCCGTTGGTGTTGGAGGCGTCGGTCTCGCCGCCCCAGGAGGGCCAGTCGTCCTTGTCCACGGTGACGCCGGTGTCGCAGATGATGACGGTGCCGGAGGAGTTCTGGACCTCGGTGATCTCGCGGCTGCGGTTGTTCATGGCCTCGCCGGAGTAGATGACGTCGGGGCCGATCCACATGTGGTTCAGTCCGTATCCGTACTGGGCGCGCTTCTTGGCGGGGCAGGTGAAGATGCCCTCGTCGGTGACGAAGGGCTGGAGGTTCTTGCACCAGTGGGGGAAGCGGCGGGGCGGCTTGCCGCTGGGGGAGCCGGAGGGAGGCATCCATCCCTGGTAGTGCTTGGTGTAGAGCACGAAGCCTGTGGCGGTCTGGCGGAGGTTGCTCTTGCACTGGGTGCTGGTGGCGGCCTTCATGGCGCCGATGACGGCGGGCATGAGCAGGGCGGCGAGGATGCCGATGACGGCGATGACGACGAGCAGCTCGATGAGGGTGAAGCCGGGGGCGGGCCGCGGGAGGGGCCCGCGGGGCCGGGGCCTGGTCGTGCCGAGCGGCGTCGCGGTTGTCCTGCCGTGCATGGTCAGCGCCCTCGAATGCCGGGGTCACTGTCTCTTGGGGTGCCCGTCGTTGTCGTAGAGGCAGCCGGCCTCGTCCCACAGATCGTCCACGATGTCGGCGGTGGCGATGCTCTGGGCGTGTCCGTCGAAGAACATGCAGTTGGTCTTACCCGGGATGTGGCGCGGCACGGGGCGGCGCGGGCTGGTGATCCAGAGGGTGTAGGTGCCGGGGTCGCCGGGCCGGTTGTCGTAGGGGAAGCGCACGCTCTCGGAGTTGTTCATCGAGCTCTTCTCCATCCAGTCCTGGGGCGGGTCGTCGATGTTGGTGACCGTGCCCATGTCGCAGAAGATGATGGTGCCGCAGGGGTTGCGGACGGAGGTGATCTCCTTGGACGTGTTGTTCATGGCGGTGCCGTCGCCGTAGATCTGGTCGGGGCCGCACCACATGTGGTTGAGTCCGTAGCCGACCTCGGCGCTCTTCTTGGCGGGGCAGATGAAGATGCCCTCGCCGCCGCCGGCGAAGGGCTTGAGGTTCTTGCGCCACCGGGGCCACTTCTTGGGCTTGCCGGAGGGGCACATCATGCCGTCGTAGTGCTTGGCGTAGAGCATGAAGGCGATGCTGATCTGGCGGAGGTTGCTGCGGCAGTTGGTGCTGACCGCGGTGTTCATGGCGCTGATGACCGCGGGCATGAGCATGGCGGCAAGTATGGAGATGACGGCGATGACGACGAGGAGCTCGATGAGGGTGAACGCAGGACGGCTCGGCTGCGCGCGGTACATCACGCTCGTCCTCGACTGGGCCCTCGGGGTGCAGGGTCACGGCAAGCGCGAGCAAGGGTGAGGGCTAGGGTGACGGAGAGAGGGCGCTGCTCCTTTCGGGGTCGGGCTCAGAGCTTCCGCTTGGGGTGCCCGTCGTTGTCGTAGAGGCATCCGGGCTCGTCCCAGAGATCGTCGACGATGTCGGCGGTGACGATGCCGTCGGCGTGGCCGTCGAAGAACATGCAGTTGGTCTTGGCGCCGGGGTGCCGCGGGACGGGGCGCCGCGGGCTGGTGCGGTAGTAGGGGAACTTGCCGGGCTCGCCGGGCCGGTTGTCGTAGGGGAAGTACATGTGGGCGCTGGAGCTGCCTGAGTCGCCGTCGGACCACTCGGCCGGCGGGTCCTCGCCGTTGCTCACGTAGCCGGCGTCGCAGATGATGATGGTGGCGGAGGGGTTCTGGACGAGTGTGAGCTCCTTGGAGCGGTTGTTCATGGCGGTGCCCTCGCCGTAGATGTGGTCGGGGCCGCACCACATGTGGCTCAGTGCGTAGCCGACGGCGACGCGCTTCTTGGCGGGGCACTGGAAGATGCCTTCGTGCTGCGAGAAGACGCCGAGGGCCTTGTACCAGCGGGGGAAGCGGTAGGGCGGGCTGCCCGACGGCGAGCCGAGGGCGGTCATGAAGCCGTCGTGCGCGTTGGTGTAGAGCATGAAGGCGCTGGCCGTCTGCTTGAGGTTGCTCTTGCACTGGGTGGCGGTCGCGGACTTCATGGCGCCGACGACGGCGGGCATGAGCAGGGCCGCGAGGATGCCGATGACGGCCACGACGACGAGCAGCTCGATCAGCGTGAACCCGGCGCCGGCGGCGGGCCGGCCAGGGCGCCTCGCCTCGCGCTCGTCGAGCCATCCAGTCATCCGTCCCTCTCACTTCCTCTTCGGGTGCCCGTCGTTGTCGTAGATGCACCCCGGGTCGTCCCACATATCGTCCACGATGTCGGCGGTCGGGATGTGCTGGACGTGCCAGTCGAAGAACAGGACCCCTGTGGTGTAGCCGGGGTGGCGTGGGGCGGGCGCGGTCGCGCCCTTGTACCACCACGAGTAGCTCCCGTGGTTGTCGGGCCGGTTGTCGTAGGGGAAGAAGCAGGTCGCGCCGGTGTTCGAGTCGGACGACTCGGCCCAGTCCATGGGCGCGTCGTCCTTGTTGCTGATCTTGCCGGAGTCGCAGACGATGAGCGTGGCGGAGGGGTTGCGGACGGTCTCGTATTCCTTGGAGCGGTTGTTCATGGCGGTGCCTTCGCCGTAGATCTGATCGGGTCCGCACCAGATGTGGTTGATGCCGTAGCCGATCTTGACCATGCCCTTGGCGGGGCACATGAAGATGCCGTCGTCGGTGACGGTGGGGGTGATGGCCTTGTACCAGTAGGCGAAGCGGTGGGGGGGCGAGCCGCTCGGCGAGCCGGTCGGCGCCATGAAGCCGTCGTGCTCGCGGATGTAGACGAGGTAGCCGGTGCCGATCTGCTTGAGGTTGCTCTTGCAGTGTGCGGCGGTGGCGGACTTCAGGGCGCTGAGCACCGCGGGCATGAGCAGCGCCGCCAGGATGCCGATGACGGCCACCACGACGAGGAGCTCGATCAGGGTGAAGGCAGGGGGCCGTCGCGAGTGCTGCATCGGGGGTCTGTCTCCATCAGCGGGTACGCGTGGCGCCGTGTCGCCGGGGCCGCGGTGCGGGCCCCGTGCGGCACATTGTACCCGAGTTGCCCTCCTGCGTCGCGCGCGAGTCGTCCGCTCAGGGCTTCCGCTTCGGGTGGCCGTCGTTGTCGTAGAGGCACCCGGGCTCGTCCCAGAGGTCGTCGATGAGGTCGGCCGTCGGGATGCCCTGGACGTGGTTGTCGAAGAACAGCGACATGGTCCTGTAGCCCGGGTGGCGCGGGGCGGGTGCCGCCGGGCATCGGTACCACCAGGTGTAGTCGCCGTGCTCGTCGGGGCGGTTGTCGTAGGGGAAGACGACGCGGCCGGAGGAGTTGTTCGACGGCTTCTCGTCCCATTCCTCGACGGACAGGTCCTTGGCGGTCTGGTAGTTGTTGAAGTCGCCGGCGTCGCAGATGATGACGGTGGCGGAGGGGTTGCGGACGGTGGTCATCTCCTTCGAGCGGTCGTTCATGGCCTGGCTGCTGCCGTAGATCTCGTCGGGGCCGCACCAGATGTGGTTGAGTCCGTAGCCGACGCGGGCGACCTTCTTGGCGGGGCAGGTGAAGGCGTCCTCGTTCTGGCAGTAGAGCGCGAGGTTCTTGAACCAGTAGGGATACTTGGGCGGCGAGCCGCGCGCGGTCATGAAGCCGTTGTAGTCCTTCGCGTACATCATGAAGGCGTGGCCGATCTGGTTCGTGTTGCTCGTGCAGCTCGTCGCCGTCGCGGCCTTCATGGCGCGCACCACCGCGGGCATGAGCAGCGACGCCAGGATCCCGATGACGGCGATCACCACCAGCAGCTCGATCAGGGTGAATCCAGCGGCGGCGGGCCGGCGAGGGCGCCTCGCCTCGCGATCGTCGAGCCATCCAGTCATCTGTCCCTCTCACTTTCTCTTCGGGTGCCCGTCGTTGTCGTAGAGGCACCCTGGCTCGTCCCAGAGGTCGTCGATGAGGTCGGCGGTCGCGATCCCCTCGACGTGGCTGTCGAAGAACATGCAGTTGCTCTTGTACCCCGGGTGGCGCGCGACGGGGCCCTGGGGGCAGTTGTACCACCAGGTGTACTTGCCGTGCTGGCCGGGCCGGTTGTCGTAGGGGAAGACGACGCGGCCTGGGGTGTTGCTCGCGGCCGTCTCGTCCCAGTCCTTGACGGGCAGGTCGCGGGCCGTCTTGTGGTCGCGGATCTCGCCGGCGTCGAGGATGATGACGGTGCCCGAGGGGTTCTGGACGAGCGACATCTCCTTGCAGCGGTCGTTCATGGCCTGGCTGCCGCCGTAGATGGCGTCGGGGCCGCACCAGATGTGGCTGAGGCCGTAGCCGACCTCGGCGGCGCTCTTGGCGGGGCAGCGCGACAGCTCGGTCTGGTTGATGTACTGCTGGAGGTTCTTGTACCAGTGCGGGAAGCGGTTGGGCGCGCCGCTGCTGGGCGAGCCGCGGGCGGGCATGAACCCGTCGTGGTTCTTCGTGTAGATCATGAACGCGTGGCCGTACTGGTTGAGGTTGCTCTTGCAGCTCGTGGTGATCGCGGCCTTCATCGCGCTGATCACCGCCGGCATGAGCAGCGCCGCCAGGATGCCGATGACGGCGATGACGACCAGCAGCTCGATCAGCGTGAACCCTGCCTCGGGGACGTGGCGGTGGCGTGGCATTGCTCTCAAGCCTCGCGCGAGCAGGTGAGGATGGTGGATGGGTGGGAGATCCCGCAGGCGGGCCCTTGCCCATCGCCCACGGCTCCTCTCCATCCGCTCATCCGGTCTTCCAGCCCTTCAGTCTTCCCCTCCTCTCACTTCCTCTTCGGGTGCCCGTCGTTGTCGTAGAGGCACCCGGGCTCGTCCCACAGGTGGTCCACGATGTCGGTCGTCGGCAGGGTGTTGACGTGGCCGTCGAAGAACAGAGCACTGGTCCTGCCCCCGGCGTGTCGAGGGAAGGGCCGGCGGGGGCTCGTGTGCCAGAGGGTGTACTTCCCGGTCTCGCCGACGCGGTTGTCGTAGGGGAAGCGGACGCAGCCGCCGTTGTTCGGGCCGTCCTTCTCTTCCCAGTCGTCGATCGGGATGTCGGTCTCGCTGCCCTTGAGGATGCCCATGTCGCAGAGGATGACGGTGGCGGAGGGGTTGCGGACCTCGCCGATCTCCCGGCTGCGGCACCACATGGCCACGCCGCCATAGATCTGGTCGGGGCCGCACCACATGTGGTTGAGCCCGTAGCCCACCTCGGCGCGCTTCTTCGACGGGCACTGGAACACCCAGAGGTCGCGCGTGTAGGGCTCGAGGTTCTTGTCCCAGTGCGGGAATCGGTTGGGCGGGGCCGTGCTCGGCGAGACCGACGGGCACATGAACCCGCGGTGGTCCTTCGCGTAGATCAGGAACGCGGCGGAGGTCTGGCGCAGGTTGCTCTTGCAGTTCGCCGTCTGCGCCGACTTCATCGAGCTGATGACCGTGGGCATGAGCAGCGCCGCCAGGATGCCGATGACGGCGATCACCACGAGCAATTCGATGAGCGTGAACGCCGCAGGGCCACGGCGCCCCCCGCGCCTCCCCGACCGGCCAACCGGGCATCCAACGAGCCAGCGGTCCATGCTGTCCGCCCCTCGCGGCTCCCCTGACCGGCCGAGCCCCTGCCGAGGCAAAGCCCAGGGAAGCCGAGCCATACAGCCACCGTCGGTCGCGCGGGTGCGATGAGCGTCGGAGGGCCCGCCTGGGCGGTGGTCCGGGGCTCGGCTCCGCCGCTCGCGCGGCGGCGCCCCCAGGCAGCTCCCTCGGTCCCCCGCCCCCGGATGCGCGCCGAGGGCTACCCTATTGTGGCGCTTCGCCCCCCGTCCGTCAAGGCCCAAGCCGCTTGAGGGTCCAACCCCGGATGTCCGGGTTCCCTCGTCGTCGTCGATCCCCTTCGACCAAGCACAGGCATGGCCCATGGGCCGGCCTGCCCGCGACGTGGCCGGGGCCGACGCCGGCCCTTCGCGGCCTCGCGCCCCTCTGCCTGCC